>CAZJLG010000017.1:0-13722 GCA_964546665.1 uncultured Candidatus Bathyarchaeia archaeon | reverse complement strand
ACGGATACACAGCGACTTCTATGAGCAGTTCTCTTATGCGAAAGTGTGGGGAAAGAGGTTGCGGTTTAGTCCACAGAAGGTCGGCGGAACCTTTGTTCTTGACGACGGCGACATAGTTGAACTCCACATAAAATAAGACGGCACAAAATAGGCGATTGCCCTCGAAGCTTAAATACCCCAAAAAACTGGCGCCTTGCTTCACAGTTTTGGTTGTAACTTGTGGAAACAGCATGCCTTTCTTGCTTGAAGAAACAGAAAAAACCATTTTTTCAACAATCATCTGTTATTAGTCTCCTAATATGTAGGTAAACACAGCTTTGCTTTGCCACCTCTCCAAAAAGATGAACTGACATAGAGAGACGAAAATGGACGAAATTGAGATTTTTTAACTTTTTAGTGTAATTTTGGTTAGATAATAATGATTGGTTTAACAGTTATTGTTGAAAATGGCTGTTGATTTATGGCATCAGTTTCTAGTTTTTGTGTTGTTGGTGAACGAAGCTTTTGAGTCGAGGAAGATTGCAGATACAGAAACATACAAGCAGGCCAAAAAGAGAAAGAAGAAGACGGTTCTGAAAAGAAGCAGCTCGGTTGTGGTTGTGCGCCAATTAGGAAATCTTGAATTAAGTTCCCGAGCCAATACACAAAACATGAAAAGTGAAATAAAATAGAACACTTCGTTTGTGATGACTGTAGACAGCAAAGTCAATCCACCAAAAACACCAAGTGCTGCTAGCAGTTTATCGTTAGGGCTAACAAAAACATGCAGAGTCACATCGTTTTAGGTCTTGTTCTTTGTTCACTTAGCATCAATTACTGTTCGTGGAGTTGATTATATAAAATTCATTCAGAAAGCCTGCACAGCAACAGTTAGAGGAGCTGAATAGACTATTCGGCGTTTTTCGTCTTCCTGAGCATGCTTTTCTGCCTCAATCCAACAATAAAAACAGAGAAAATTAGCATAAACCATCAAAAACCAACAAAACAGCCCGTTAACTGCCCCAAATTTACACCATAAATGTAAATTTTGTCAGGTTTCGTTACATTTCGTTTCAGTGAACAACAAGCCAGAACCTCTCCAGAATGCCCTTTCTTCATAATTTGGGCACAAAATGTTGAAAACACGTTTTCGACATGAAAAACTGTCAGCAAAACAGGCTTCTTTAATGCTTTACTGGCTTCAAAAACAGCTCTAGCTTTTGGTTTTTGGACAGCTTATAAGGTTCGAAACTGAACGTGAAGTTTTGGCGCAGATGAGTTTCTCACAGGCAAGAAAGCAACACGGCAAGGCGGGGAAAGGAACAAGATGTTTGGCTTATTCGCCGAGGACCTGCATGATGACTGTTCTATTTCTGGGGTAGACGTCGGTTTCCACGAAGACTAGAGATTGCCATGTACCAAAAACCGCTTCGCCGTCCATGATGGGAATTGTTCTGTCAGGAGGCAGAAGCATTGATCTAAGGTGCGAGTAGGCGTTTGATGGGTGCCTGTAGCCGCCATGTTTAGGAATTATTTTTTCCAGAAAATCTTCAACGTCCATGTCTAGGCTTGGCTCATGCTCAGTTAATATAAGCACACCGGTTGCGTGTGGAGCAAAAACATGAATCAACCCGTTCTTGACTCCGGACTTTTTCACAACCTCATGAACCTTACCGGTTAGATCCACTAATTCTATTTCGCCCTTGGTTGAAAAAACAACTTTTTCGTTGAAAACCTTCAAGTCACAAACTCTCCAACAAAATAAAAGAAAGGTCGGTTAACCGTAAAAGTGTTATCGCTTGGCCTGAGACCCGTTTTTGCCCTTTTTTGAGGGAGTGCGTTGATGCTTTTGTATCCGCTCTGCTAAGGAAGATTAACGAAACGAAGTAAACAGATGATGCTATTTTTCTTTTGCAACCATTACTTCAGTTGCTTTGACCACTGCTTCGATGCTGTCTCCCACTTTAACGTCCAGTTCTTCGACAGCCTCCTTGGATATAATCGCCGTTATCATTGCAGGCGAATCGATTTTGATTTTAACCTTAGCGGTTATTATGCCTTTTTCGACTTTCTCAACTGTTCCTTTCAATCTGTTTCTTGCACTTATTTTCAATTCAATATCCTCCCAGTGTGTTTCGTCGCCTATTACTTCACCCATGTAGCATTCAGCTCTGTTATACTCTTTGAGTAGGGTTGCTCCCAGCTCTGTGAGAACTGCTCCGCCTCCCCCTTTGCTTCCGCCCTTGAAGGTTTTTACCACTGGTTCGCCTAGGGTTTTTTCTAGTTTCGCGAGATAGTTCCAGACGTACCTGTAGGACATTCCAGCTTGTTTTGCTGCCTTTGAAATAGATTCTACTTGTTTGATGGTTTCCAGAATTTCTGCTCCGCCTTTTCCAATTAGCGGATTTCCATTGTATTCGAGCCAGAGTTTGCACAGAACTTTATGTTTGCTGTTGGTGAGCATGGGCTTCGAATATATCTATAGTTCGTTGTGTATATAAAACCCTGTCGGGTATCTTGACACAAAATTCAACCAAATCCTTAAATGTAGCGTTATGTTTTGTCATACCCAACGGTGAAATATGTGAAGAAACTTTACGGAATAATAATCATCGCAGTCATTATCATTACAATCGGCGCAGCCGCATGGACACTTAATGCATCAGACGAAAAAACTGTTCTAACCATTTCAACAACAACCAGCCTTTATCAAACTGGACTGCTAGACACCCTCAAAGCAGACTTCGAAGCACACTACCCAAACATAGAAATCGCCTTGATTTCACAGGGAACAGGTTTAGCAATCCAAACAGCACAGAACGGAGACGCTGACATGATTCTAGTTCACGACGCCACTCGCGAAGCAGCATTCCTTGAAGACGGTTACGGAGTTAACAGAAAAATCATTGCATACAACTTCTTCGTAATTGTTGGTCCAGAAGGTGACCCCGCAGGCATAGAGGGTCTTGGTCCAATAGAGGCGTTGCAAGCAATAAAAGCAGCAGGCGAAGCAGGTGAAACAGTTTGGATTTCTAGAGGTGACTCATCAGGCACCCATGGAATGGAGAAGCGACTGTGGACTGCTGCAGGCGAAAACGCAACAGTGCTGAGAGAAAGCAACTGGTACCTAGAACGAGGGGCAGGAATGACGGAAACATTGACTATGGCAAACGAGAAGCAGGGATACACATTAACTGACATGGGAACTTACCTGAAGGTCTACGGTGAGGGCATTATTGATTTGGTTATACTAGTTGACGCAGGAAAAGAAACATTGAATGTTTACAGTGCAATAGCATGCGACCCACAAAACCCCAACTTGTCCCACGTGCACTTTGATGCAGCAATGAAATTCATCGACTTCTTGGTCTCCCCCGAGGCTCAAAGCACACTAGCTGATTATGGCGTCGACGAATACGGTCAAGCTCTATTCAATCCTGCAGTTGATCTTCTTGAACACAATATAGACCCAACAATAGTAAATTGGATTGAAGAAGCCGCATTCATAGATGGCACAGAATGTCCTGTAAACAAACGTTACAACGTTGGCAGCCTAACTTTTGTAACTGGAATGGCGTCTTTAAATGCTCTGATTTACCCATTACTAAAATGAGCGATCTTAAGTGACAGCTAATATAGTAGATGGCGTAATCAAAGCATTCCAACTTATTTTTTCTCTTGATCCAGAAGTCTACCGAATCACTGGACTGTCTTTGTACGTATCTGCATTAGCAGTGATTTTAGCTACACTCTGGAGCATACCCATCGCAACAATATTAGGATTAAAAAGTTTCCGTGGTAGACGATTTATTCGCGGTTCTTTTAACGCTTTTATCGGGATTCCAACAGTTGTGCTTGGTCTGGTATTTTATCTGCTTTTTTCACGTTCTGGACCATTAGGATTTTTCCAGCTGCTATACACTCCCCTGTTGATTAGCATTGGGCAATCTATCCTCATAACACCCATACTTATCAGCTTCATAACAAGTGCCATCGAGTCTATCGACATGGACCTCAGAGATTTAGCTAGAACGCTGGGGTCAACAGAAATCCAAGCATCAGTCTCAATCCTTCGTGAAGCTTCGGGCGGCGTGACACTTGCGATTCTAGCTGGCTTCAATCGGGCGTTCGCCGAGTTAGGCATTGCTATGATGGTTGGAGGCAACATCTACCATAGAACACGGGTTTTAACTACAGCCATCGCTTTGGAGACAGGCAAAGCAGAAATAGCGCAAAGTATCGCTTTAGGCGTCATACTCGTGGGCATCGTTTACGTCCTAAACATAACAATCAGCTACTTGAGGAAGCGGTAAGTAATGGCTGGATTGGTGCAATTAAGTAACCTGTGGAAGTCCTTCGGAGACTTCAACGCCCTTCAAAACGTTAATCTAACAATTCCGCAAGGAAAAATAATCGCATTGCTGGGACCAAGCGGGTCAGGAAAAACCACCCTTCTGCGAATACTTGCAGGTCTGGACACTCCAACACGTGGCGAACTCTTTTACGGAAACACCAAACTTGCAGCCAATGAACAGAACAGTCTTAGACAAAAAGCCACACTGGTATTTCAGAAATCCGTCTTCTTTAACACAACAGTCTACAATAACGTCGCCTTTGGTCTAAACTTAACAGATCAATTAACCAAAGAACAAATCAGCAACAAAGTTAGCGAAGCTTTATCACTGGTCAGGCTTGAAGACTTTGAAAAGCGGCGAACAAAAAAAATGTCCGGCGGAGAACAGCAAAGAGTGTCGCTTGCACGCGCATTAGTGTTAGACCGAGAACTTCTGCTCCTAGATGAACCCACAGTTAACCTTGACCCCAAAAACGTTTCAATAATCGAAGAAACCATCCAACGCGTAAACCACGAAAAGAACACAACCATCGTCTTGGCGACGCACAACATGTTCCAGGCAGAAGCCATCAGCGAACAGGTAGCTTTGCTCATTGAGGGAACCGTTAAGCAGGTTGGAGCAAACAAGGATATTTTTGGTAAAACAAACAAACATTTAGAAAGTTTTGCACGTCTCGAAAACGTTTTTTCAGGAACATCCAAACTCTCCAAGGAAGGCACATCAATTATTGATGTCAATCAGCAGATAAAAATTGAATCGGCATTCAGCAGAGAGGGAAAAGTTACAGTTCATGTGAGACCTGAAGATATTCTGCTTTCAACCAAAGCCATAAAATCTAGTGCAAGAAACGTTTTCAAAGGAACAGTTGTTGGAATCACTGATTTAGGTTCAATAGCAAAATTAACTGTTGACGCAGGAAAAAAATTCAGTGTCCAAATAACAAAGAGATCGTTGACTGAAATGAAACTGAATGTAGGCTCCGAAATCTTTTTAACCTTCAAAGCTTCCGCAGTTCGCCTAATCTAACCGAAATCAGCTTATCAGTAAGTTAATGATTGACTCCGGAACATCTTCATCATCCAAAACCAAAAGCAATTTTACGGTGCCAAAGAATCTTTCAGAGCAAACAAGAGGCTGAATTGACAGTGATCAAAGCAGTGATATTTGATCTTGACGGAACCCTCGTAACATTCACGCTTGACGTAAAAGCTTGCAGAACGAAAGTCATCCGCTATCTCACGGAACAGGGCTTCCCTTCTTCGCTCTTTTCAATGAAAGAAACAGCCTTCGACATGTTAGTGAAAACAAAAAAGCATGGAATTGAGGAGCAAAAGTTTGCAGAGGTCAAAAAGATGGTTTATTCTATCGTTGAGAGCTTCGAACTGCAAGCTGCAAGAAAAACCGAAATGTTTCCGGGAATACCTGAAACCCTCAAAGCCTTGAGGGACATGAACCTGAAGATTGGCTTGTGCACCATAAGCGGCGAGAAGGCGACAAAATACGTTCTTGACCACTTTGGTTTAGAAGAGTTTTTTGATGTGGTGGTCACGCGAGAGGATGTTTCGGAGGTTAAACCTGCTTCTGTCCACCTGAAAGTTGTCTTGGATGCATTGGATGTCTGGGCTCAGGAAGCTGTTTTAGTTGGAGACAGCGTCAAAGATGTTGTCTGTGCTACTAGCCTCAATGTTGTAGCTGTGGGAGTGACGACAGGGCTTTCGTCTATGGATGATTTGACCCTCTCGGGCGCTCACTACATAGCCTCTTCAGCCACCGACATACAAAATCTGATACAGCAACTTAACAAGCAAACCCATTGATGACGCTGATCGGAATCGGCCAATATTATTTGTCTAGATTTTTCTTTCACAACTGTTATACTCTAGCGCGCGCAATTTGAGCCTAATCCACTAAATTCGTCTTTGCCTTTGAGAGGACGCTTGATCACGACATGATAAAAACCGTTGCCAAACAGTCACAGACAGCTAATTCAGAGGAAGCAGATGTAACATTGACGCGTGTTTTGCATGTTGACGATGATGAGGATTTTTTGGTAATCTCTAAGAGACTGCTTGAGAGACAGGGTTCGTTTAGGGTGGAAATTGCCTTGTCTGTTAGGCAGGCGCTGCAGAAGATTGAGCAAAATTCGTACGACGTAGTTGTTTCTGACTATCAGATGTTTGGAAGAAACGGGTTAGAGTTTTTGAAGGAACTACGAGCGGATGGAAACGATGTCCCCTTCTTTTTGGTCACTGGGGACTGCAGAGACGAAATAGTGATGGAAGCTCTCAATCTTGGGGTATATCGGTGCTTCAGCAAAAATAGAGATTTCGATGTGTTATTCGTGGAACTTGCTTCTACCATAAATGAAGCATTGAATGCTAAGCGAACGAAAAACGCTGCTTCAGAAAGCTAGTGATTAGTCACAGTTGCTTAGGTATGTGTTCGGAGTCTGAATGTGCAAGATTAGTAATCTGTAGTGCTGCTTCGTAATTATTATAGCTTAATCCACAAGATCTAATATGAGTCTTGAAGGGTTTAACTTAGCGGACGAACAGGATGCGAATCGGCGCATGCCAAAATCATCGGACGAAAAGATACAAAAAAAGCCTGTAAGCACAACATCTGAAAGTTTGATACGTGTCTTGCACGTGGATGATGATGACGACTTTTTAAAGACTTCTCAAAAAATTCTGGAAGTTCAAGACACTTTCCAAGTGGAAACAGCCTTATCTGTTAATGAGGCAACGAAAAAACTTGAGCAAAAACATTATGATGCCCTAGTTTCTGATTACCAGATGCCTGAAACAGATGGACTAGAGTTCCTGAAAAAACTGCGAAACAGCGGAAACGATATTCCCTTCCTTTTGTTCACTGGGAAAGGCAGAGAAAAAATAGCAATTGAAGCCCTGAATCTTGGCGCCGACAGATACATCAACAAAGCTGGACAGCCGGAAACAGTGTACGGAGAGCTTGCACACAGTATCATAACTGCTGTGAAAGCTAAACGGGCAGAAAAAGCGCTTCAAGAGTCTGAAGAAAAGTATCATAAACAGTTTGAGAAGGCGCTTGATGCTATTGTCTTGGCTGACGCTGAAACAGGCGTAATAATTGACTGTAATTTTGCAGCAACAGAGTTGTTTGGCAGAAAAAAATCAGAGATGATTGGTAAGTATCAGCGGATTCTTCATCCTCCTGAATGGGTTGAAGGTGAATTTAGCAGAACCTTCAGGCAACATGTCACAGAAAAAGAAGGGCAGGTTCTGGAAGCACAGGCAATCACAAAAAGTGGAAAAATCAGAGATGTTGCAATAAAAGCCAACATCTTCGAGTTGGGCAATAGAAGAATACTTCAAGGGATATTCCGCGACGTTACTGAGAGGAAAAAAATTGAAGAGCAGCTGCGCCGAGAACGCGAAACAATTGAGATTGTTACAGAAAATATTGGCGCTGGACTCACAATCATTTCGAAAGATTTCAAAATTTTGTGGGCAAATAAGTTTCTTAAAAACGTCTGTGGAGACGTAGAGGGCAAAACTTGTTATACAGTATACAATGACCGCACCAGCGTTTGCCCCGGCTGTGGGGTCAAGAGAATCTTTGAAACAGGAGAGGATAACGTTGTACATGAACACTTAGTCCCTGGTCTGGATGGTCAACGCGTCTGGATAGAACTTACTGCTAATCCTATCAGAGATGAAAAGGGGAATATTGTTGCCGCTTCTGAGGTTTCTATTAATACAACCGAACGCAAACAATTGGAAAGTAAGATTAGAGAAGCAGAAAAGAGATATCATGCGATTTTTGATAAGACGCCTTTGGGCATCCTAATTATTGATTTCACTGGAAAAGCAGTTAACTTCAACGAAGCCGCTCACCGCCAACTAGGTTATTCAAGAGAAGAATTTGAAAAGCTCACTGTTGCGGACTATGAGGTTCTAGAAACTCCTAAGGAAACAAGGGCACGCATGAACAGAATATTGAAGACAGGAAAGGAAGAGTTCGAAAGCAAACATCGCACTAAAACAGGCGAAATCAGAGATATCAAAAATACCGTGCAGGTGATTGAGCTGTCTGGAAAGAAGTTTTTCCAAGTTATCACACAAGACATCACTGAAAGGAAAAGGGCTGAAGAGACACTTTGGGAGAAAGAAGAAAAGTATCGTTTGCTGACAGAAAACACTACCGATGTTATATACATTCAGGACATGAACTTGAATCTCACGTATGTGAGTCCTTCTGTCGAAAAATTAGCTGGCTACACTCCTGAGGAGCTGCTAAAATTACCGCCAAAAGATTTCATGACTCCAGAATCTTTTGAACGCGGAGTAGCCGACTTCAAAGAAGCAATTGCCTCAGCTGCGGAAGACCCTGACTATGAAATTCCGCTTAAACAATACGAATACGTACACAAAGACGGCTCCACTCTCTGGGGCGAACTAAAAATGAAACTGCTCCGAGATGCCGACAACAACTTTGTTGCGATTCAAGGCAACTTAAGAGATATTACTGAACGCAAGAAGGCTGAGGAAAAGCTGGATAACATGATGAATGAGCTGGTGGCAATTAATGAGAAGTTGGGTGTTATTGGCAAGTTGACTAGACATGATGCCAGAAACAAGCTCTCAACTATCGCAAACAACGCTTACTTGGCTAAACAGAAGCTGGCAGCCAACCCTGACGCCATAGACCAGTTAGATGACATCGAATCAGCTATTGATCAGATGGAGAACATTTTTGATTTCGCAAGAAACTACGAACAGCTGGGTGTAGAAAAACTATCCTATCTTGATGTGGAAAGAAGCGTTAACGAAGCCGCTCTTCTGCTTTCAGTCTCAGCTGAAGTGAATATTGTGAATGAGTGCAAGGGGTTGACGGTGATGGCTGACTCTTTGCTGAGGCAGCTCTTCTATAATCTGATTGATAACACTTTGAAGTATGGAGAAACGGTTAGCCAAATCAGGGTCCGCTACAAGGAAGGAGCAGATGAACTGAAACTGGTTTATGAGGATGACGGCGTTGGCATACCCAAACAGGAAAAAGAAACGATTTTCAATGAAGGCTACGGCAAGGGCACAGGCTACGGACTCTACCTGATAAAAAGAATCTGTGAGGAATATGGCTGGACCATCCGAGAAACTGGTGTACCCGGCAGAGGCGCCCAATTCACCATGACCATACCAAAAGCAAGCACCAAAGGAGTAATACTCTACCGTTTCGAGGAGTAGCTTCGAGGCAACTAAACGGGTTTAAAGAAGTATCTACTCCATGCAGGCCACTGGGATGAAGTTGATGCCTCAAAATCGATTTTCAGGCTCATCCCAATTTTGACGTCTTCCTGTTTCAAGTCACGGATCATTCCGGGTAGGCGAAGACCGTTCTGTAATTCTATGATGCCAACAATGTAAGGCGCTATAGCCTGAAACTGTTCTGGCGCAACATGAATGACTGTGTAGGTGAGCAGCTTTCCGGTGCCTTCAAGTTCTATCCATCTTAGGTTGGTGGAAAGACAGTTTGTGCACATCGGTTTTGGCGGCAGAATCTCGGTTCCGCATTCGTTGCATTTAGCGGTCATTAGACGTTTTTCGCTTACAAACTGGTAGAAGCTTGCTATTGTGAAGGGGATATCCTCAGACATCTTAATCTCTCCTGTAAATGTGTACGCATGCAGTGGCTCCGGAGCCTCCAACGTTATGAGTTAACCCAATTTCTGCTCCATCAACCTGTCTCTTCTCAGCCTGTGCTGTTAGTTGCAAGTAAATTTCGTAGGCTTGAGCGGTTCCAGTTGCTCCGACAGGATGTCCCTTCGCTTTTAATCCTCCACTTGGATTAACAGGAAGCTTCCCGCCTAGCTCTGTCACGCCGTTCTCTATCAGTTTTCCGCCTTTTCCCGAGTCACAGAAACACAGGTCTTCATAGGCCAGTATTTCGGCTATGGTGAAGCAGTCATGAACTTCTGCAACATCCACATCTTCTGGCTTCAGGCCTGCCATACGATAAGCATCTTGTCCCGCAAGTTTAGCAGCTTTAAGGCTTGTAATCTGTTCTCGTTCATAAAGTCCGATGGCGTCGCTTGCCTGTCCAGAACCGATGATGTGAACGGGCGTATCAGTGAATTTATGGGCAATGTCTGGGCTAGTCAAGATTAGGCAGCTGGCTCCGTCGGTTATGAGGGAACAGTCATAAAGTTTCAGGGGCCACGCCACAACCTTGGAGGACATGACCTTTTCTAAGGTTATTTCTTTTTGCATATGAGCTTTCGGATTCAAGGTTCCGTTGTGGTGGTTCTTCACTGCCACCTGTGCCATCTGCTCTTCTGTTGTGCCGTACTCGTGCATGTGAGCCGTAGCCATAAGAGCGTAGAGTCCAGGAAAGGTTATTCCATTCCACTGTTCGAAGGGCATGTCAGATGCCATGGCCAGATACTCGGTTACTTCAGCTGTTGTTCGATGAGTCATCTTTTCTGCCCCACCGACCATGACGACCTTGTGCATGCCTGAGGCTATAGCAAATATTGCTGTTCTCAGGGCGGCTCCTGATGAGGCACAGGCGGACTCGATTCTTATTGCAGGTTTGGGTAGTATTCCCGCCCAGCCAGCTAATGTGGGTCCTGTGTGTCCCTGATGCTCATATGATTCGCCCATGTGACCCACAAAGAGTGCCTCGATGTCTTTTGTTGGGTTAAGATTTGGTGCTCTAGTGTAGGCCTCTTTTGCGGCGTCTGCGAAAAGTTCTCTGCAGTATATTCCTTCCCTTCGCCCAAACGGGGATAATCCTGCTGACACGATTGAAACTAACGGTTTATTGACCACTCAAGGGACCTCACTAAAGAGTAGATGTTAGCTGTTAGTAAATCTTACCTGAATAACTATTTCGGAATTCTGGGAGTATAGCTGTTGTCTGGTGCGTAAAAGTTTATGAGCTTTAGCGAGTAATATATTGTAACAATGGGAGATAGAAGTATGTTACAAAAAGAACCTATTAAACTAGAAAAAGTTGAAAAAAAGTTTCTTGACCGTGAAATTTTGAGGCTGGCAATTATTGCAGAGCTTGATGCCGTGACATTGTATGAGCAGTTGGCTGCGACGACTGAGAATGAGGCAATCCGTGATGTGCTGCTGGATGTGGCTAGAGAAGAGAAGACGCACGTTGGCGAATTTCAGACTATGCTTCTGAGGGTAGACCTAGATCAGGTTGAGGAACTGAAGAAAGGAAAAAAGGAAGTTGAAGAAGAACTAGGGCTTTAAACTAAGCTGAAGTATCTTCACTTCTGCAGGCCAATTATCTGCAAGTGTTCCAAACACAGGCATTCCACTAGGCATCATGTTTGCGGGGATTTTGTCAGGTCCTCCGAGTGCCTTACTTAATTTTTTGCGGACACAGTCATCATGCCTGTTGCCCTTGCAGTAGGCTCTAATAAAGCCCGTCAGGGCACATTTTTTGTTTTCAGCATTTTTGTATTTCCTGTATAGTGGGCAGTTTTCGAGTCTGTCACAATGCTTCATTTGTGGCTGCTCCTTCAGGGTAATGATGAAAATGTTATTTAACGAACAGCGTGTCGCATGGCTTAAGAACAGGTCAAAAGGAGCGCTATTCCGATAAGTTAAATTAGCAAAAGTCATAACTGGTGGATATGAGTCCCAGTAAATCTCGGCGACGTAGACCCCGAAAAAAGCAGAACAACAACACAAAGTGGATATTAGTTGTAGCTTTGTTGATTGTTGTTGCGGTGGTGTTTATTGTGGCGTATAGCATGTTAGGAGATGATGGTTCAGGTGAAACGGTTCCCAACAGTAACAAGGTTCTGCTTGAAACAAGTATGGGAAATATTACCATCCAGTTACGGGATGACATGCCAATAACGACGGGCAATTTCAAGAACCTTGTTCAAGAGGGCGTGTATGACAACACAAACTTTCACCGAGTAGTTAATCTACCCAATAATCTTGTGATAATTCAGGGCGGAGACCCTACGACGGGACCTTGGTCTGGAGGAACAATACCCAATATACAGGATGAGTTTTCGGATAATCCGGATAACAATAAAAACGTAAGAGGCAGTATCGCCATGGCAAACTTGGGAGCAGATTATCCGAATTCGGGAAGCAGCCAATTCTTCATCAACGGCGCATATAACAGTCACCTTGATGGCGTGCATCCTGTTTTTGGCGACGTAATTGAGGGAATGGATGTTGTTGACGCTATCCTAAACGTAGAAACAGACTCAAATAGCCGCCCACTAGAGGATGTTACTTTAATCAAGGCACAGCTTATCAAGATTATCGACTAAAATGCACCTGTCAATTTTATTTTCGTTACTTTGTTGATACGGAAAAGAAGACTATGCCGCCGAATTGGCTGATTCTGTTGCCTGCCGCAGTTTCAGCGTTCACTATTCTTGTTTTTACTTTTTTGTTCTGTGAAATCTGCAGTAACCTATGAATTCTGTTCTTGCTTCTGCTGCCCGCCAGATACTGGTCTGTGAGCAGCAGATAGGCGTTCCCGAAGTCGTCCTTTCTGTTTCTGTCATAGATCATGTCTTCGATTTCCTTTAGCGCATACAACACAACTGCGCCGTCTCCGCTACGGTAAAGATGCTTCTCCAGAACCTCGACAATGCCGTCGGCTTCTTCTGAGGTTGTTTCCTCAATTATTTTAGTGAATTCTTTGGTTTTCACGAGTTCAGACACTTCAACTTGGTTGTCTGCGGAGCCGACTAGCTCAGCGAAGTTTGCACGGTTTGAGCTCTTTGATTGAACTAGATACCTGTGATGTTTTCGGACATGTTCCAGAAAATCTGTGGCATAGGATGTTCGTGGGGGAGCGGCGACAACAACGCTTTTTACGCCTTCTTTGAGCACTGGCTTCAGCGCATCAACAACTTGTTCATGAAAGTTGTATAGTGCCTTCTCGTCTGTCCTTTTTCCTGCAAGCTCCATCTTAAGGTAAGGTTTTGCGACACGACTGAATATCCGCCATAGCACCGCATGGTCAGCTTCGAAGCCCACAAGAACCGCCACTGGGTACCCGCGCCTGTACCGCCGTTTTCTGTTTGTTTTTGTCACTTGAAGTCTCCTGCCTCTTCATAATGTTAGGACGGGAATCTGTGTTTTTAGGGTTTTCACTAGAAATTAGCTGCCGAGCCTGCCGAACATTTATATGCCTTAAATGTTAGTAAAAACAAACTTCGATTGAGAGTGAAATAGTAAATGGAGAATAAAGCAAATCCCGCTCCTCTGGGGCTATTGGGCTTTGGAATGACAACAGTTCTGCTTAATCTGCACAATGCAGGCGTGTATCCTTTGGGCAGCATGATTCTTGCCATGGGAATGGCATACGGCGGATTAGCTCAGGTAATCGCTGGCGCAATGGAATTCAAAAAAGGCAACAC
>CAZJLG010000016.1:0-13826 GCA_964546665.1 uncultured Candidatus Bathyarchaeia archaeon | reverse complement strand
TTAACCGCTATTTCCACGGGTTATGCGGACAATCTAGTTGCCCGAGCAGCCTCAGTAGCACTCAAAGATCATTGGCCTTTAATTGTTCTGCCTCGTGAAACGCCTTTAAGTTCTATACATTTAGAAAATATGCTTAGAGTTGCCAGAGCAGGAGGAATAATAATGCCTCCTCTCCCCCCGCTTTATCATCGCAAAGAAACAATCAGAGAACTTGTCGACCTAACGATTGGACGCATTTTGAATATGATAGGTATCCCAACAGATCTTCACAAGGAATGGGACCCACAAAGATAGGTGCACCTGCTTCAGTAAAAACCAACTAACCTTTTCTTTTGACAGCAAATCAGTTGATAATCTAGGAATTAAGAGTCTAGAGGATCTGTTTTTGGGCGACTGCCATGGCATGTGCCTTGTCAAAGGGTTCAAGATCAACAACCTTTCGGATGTGGAATCCTCTAGATTCCAAGATGGCGACCTCTCTCCTGTAAACCACAGAGGGCTCCTTAGTAACGTCTATGCTTTGAGACTTGATAGCCAATAAACCCCAGCCACCATCAGCCAGAAACATGTCAGCATTATCTGCCAAAATCCGAGCTTGCTCAGGCTGAGCCACATCACAGTAAACACTGTTCACCCGTTGCACCATCCGAGAATACGACTCTGGCATCCGCGCATCCGCCAATATTGGCGACATATTATAGCGGAAGGCGCAAACATTGTTAACCAGCTCTCTCAGGGAACGCGAAGCGAACTCGACACAGTATACATGACCGACTTCGCCGACAATGTCAGAGATGTGGCTTGCGGTTGTTCCTGATGCTGCGCCCAGATACAGCACCTTTTGGTTTGGGTATATCGGCACGGTTTCTAGACCCTTAAGTATGGCAGCTGCAAGTTTGCTTCTGTATGGGTCCCAAAGTCTATACTCATCTCCCTTGAATTTGACGAGGCGCTCGCCATAAACCGAACTTCCCACAGCCAAATTCTTGGTAGCTAACTTTCGAGTTCCATCCTCCACAGTGACCCAGTAAATCTGCGGAAAACTGGAGTGAGGCTTAACGGTTACGACCACGTTTCTTTCTCCAAGGCTTCTTTCCTTCCTTCGGCTTTCTGGCTACAGACTTTGGAGCTGGTGGCGGAGGATTCACGTATCTCTCCTTTATCTCAGCAATTCTCTTCTCAAGATCAGCCTTCAGCTTGTCTCCCATAAAATCGCCATTGAAGGCATCAACACGAGCAGCGATACTCAGTTTTCCAGCCAACGCCCGCGCAATCTTTCCACGCTGCCAGCGCTTCGCATCGTGGATATCTGGATGCTGAAAGATTATCCCATGCTTGGGAGGACGTGCCTTCGTCTTCAGTGACCTGAACAACGCCTTTTCTGCGCCTAAGATTTGAATTGTGCTTGCAGGCAACTTAGCCAAGTTCAACAGTCCGCCAGAAAGGGATAACAAGCGAGCCCCCAACAATGAACCGCCTATTGCTCGAGTGTTCGGAGCAACCTCTTCCATAACAGAGTCCACATAATTCTCTAAGGATTGCCGCACGTGATACAGCTCAAGAACGTTTCTGCAAATGTCTTGAATCTGGGCTAAATCATCATCACCTAAATCGGCGCCCATAGATGCCGCAGCAACCTTGGCTATTGATTGGGCTTTCTTGTCAGGTAGTCCCTCCTTCTCGAGGTTTTCGACAGTGAAGTTTTCTCTTTTTCCCAAGTTAACTACGAGACGGGCATAAGTTTCATGCTTGTCAAGCAGCCTATCCAACTCTGGATAGTGCAGCCCAAACCACTCTCGCACTCTGCTCATGAAAACATTCAACGACTTATCCAAATCATCAACCATTTGAACAGCCTGAGCCGCCAACAAATCATGCCGTTCAACAGTCGTCTTCACCTTCATCTTGGCCAGTTCGATCGAAACATTGCGGACATGCACGCGAAGTTGTTCCGACTTCTCCACAATCTTTAGGTCTAAGGCAAACTTTTCCAGGTTTTCGCGAAGCAGTTTGCCAGCTTCTGAGGACGTTTCTGCGCTAACTTCGATGTTCAGCTTTTCGCCAGCGCTTCTAGCCATTTTTTGGTTCTCAAAAACAAAGTGCGTATAGCCTTTAGCCTGCAGTTTGTCAACCAGACTTGAGATTTCGTCTATTAGCTTTCCTTCCTCTATCTTTTGGAGTCTTTCAGCCGTTTTCTTTGGGTCCTTCGGGAAGAACACTTTTTCGGCAAGTTTGTTATCTTCGCTGAAGCCCAGCACGCCAATTACAGACTCTACTATTGTAACCTTCACAAGTTTTCCATCCGTCATATAATCATATTAGAGTACGTTTCCTAACCTTTATCTTTGCAGTGGATAACTTTTACTACACAAGAGGGAAACAAAAAGATGATGGAACGCCTTGCCACCGAACTGGCTGGACTCGAACTTGCTAACCCAACCATGCTCGCCTCCGGAATCCTAGGATACACCGGGCTATCCCTGAAGACCGTGATAGATGCTGGGGCAGGAGCCGTTGTAACCAAGTCGATGGGACTAGAAGCAAGAACTGGCTACCCCAACCCAACCGTTGTCCAGACCAACTGCGGCTTACTCAACGCCATGGGCTTACCAAACCCAGGCATCAGCCACTTCAAAGAAGAAATGACGCAGCTAAAGACCACAGGAGTTCCCATCGTTTTGAGCATTTATGGATACTCAGCACAAGAATTCGTCAAGGTTGCCGAAACCGCCGCTAAGATGGGTGCAGACGCCTTAGAGTTGAACGTGTCCTGTCCCCACATAAAAAAAGCTGGAGCAGAGATTGGATGCGACCCCACATTGCTAACGGAAATCGTGAAAGAAGTAAAAAAGGCTATCAACGTGCCTTTGATTGCAAAGTTGACCCCTAATGTTACAAGCATAGCCGAAATCGCTGAAGCCGCAGAAAAAGCTGGAGCAGATGCTATAACGGGCATAAACACAGTTAAGGCTATGAGTATCGAAACCGAAACAGGCAGACCTCTACTAGCCAACAAGTTCGGCGGACTGTCCGGACCCGCAATAAAACCCATAGCCGTCAGATGCGTATACGACATATACCGGTCAGTTGACGTCCCAGTTATCGGTTGCGGCGGAGTATCCTGCTGGCAGGATGCCATAGAGTTGATGTTGGCGGGGGCATCGGCGGTTCAGATAGGAACAGCAATCGCCTTCAAAGGACCAGAAGTCTTCAGTTCCGTCACCCAAGGAATTGACGATTATATTCGAAGGAAGGGCTTCAAAAACGCAAAAGAACTCGTGGGACTAGCACACAAGTATTAGAAAAGCGGGAAGTTTGCGTGCGTACGGTATATATCTGATATGTGTAAATCTTTTAGTAAAAAGAACATCCATAAAGAGGGAAGGAAATAGACGGTTGCTAGGTAATTCACAGAAACGGTCTCCAGTACCTGTGGCGTTTGATTCTGTTAATCGAATGAGAATCGTAGAAATTGTGGATGTGAAAAAGGAAAACTGTGATGTAAAAACATTCACTTTTTTTGATAAGTTGTGCGGAAAGGCTGAGCCTGGACAATTTGTTATGGTTTGGATACCGGGAGTTGACGAAATTCCCATGAGTCTGTCAGGCATAACCTCTGAGGGGCGAACTTCGATAACGGTTCATGATGTTGGAGACGCCAGCAACGCTCTTCACCAAAAAAAGACGGGAGACCAGATTGGAATAAGGGGGCCTTTCGGCAACGGCTTCGTTCCAGTAAAAGGAAACGTTATGGTTGTGGGAGGTGGAACTGGACTAGCACCCCTACTGCCGTTAACTGAGAGGCTTGTGAAGGTAGCCGACAAAGTGACTGTTTTGAGTGGCGCAAAATGCATAGACAATCTCCTGTTTATTGATCGAGTGGCAAGCGTTCTTTCTGGTGTGGATTCGGAAACGGTTATCACAACAGATGATGGAAGCTACGGAATAGAATGCGTAGTCACTGACCAAGTAGAACAAAAACTGAAGAAAGAAAAGTTTGACATGATTTACACATGTGGTCCAGAGCAGATGATTTATAGCATGTTTCTGGTGGCGGAGCAATACACTGTTCCTCTTCAAGCCAGCTTGGAACGGATGATGCGCTGTGCCATCGGCTTATGTGGCAGTTGCCAAATAGGCAACCTAAGAGTCTGTAAAGATGGACCAGTTCTGAACTCTGAACAGCTGAGGAGCGTCAAAGAGGAGTTTGGGAAGTTTCGTTTGGATTTGACGGGAAAAAGAGTCAAGCTTCAGTAAATGAATTGCACAGGATAGTTTGGGGATGGATTACCCAAAAAAAGTCTACTTCAGGGACACAATTTTCGTTGTTAATGAACACGTTTACGAGCCAGCAGAAGACACCTTCCTGATCTCCGAGAGATTGGCGGTTACTGAAGATGATGTTGTGTTGGATATGGGAACTGGCTGCGGGATTCTGGCTGTTTTGGCGGCTGAAAAAGCAAAACGTGTCGTAGCTGTTGACATAAACCCCTACGCTATCGAGTGCGCCATCAAAAACGCGCAAACGAATGACATGAAAGAAAAAATCGAATTTCGACGGGGAGACCTGTTTCAGCCCATCAAACAGAATGAAAGCTTCAACGTGATACTTTTCAACTCGCCGTACCTGCCTTCTGAGCCTGACGAAGAAAAAAGCTGGATTGGAAAAGCATGGGCTGGAGGACCAAACGGAAGACAGGTTATTGACCGATTCATAGTGGAATCCCCTAACTTCTTGGCTGATGAAGGCAAAATCCAGCTTGTTCAATCTTCACTCTCTGACGTGGACAAAACAATCCAAATGTTCCATGAAATAAACATGCAGGCAAAGGTTGTTGCTCAAGTCAAGGTGGCTTTTGAGAGCATAGTTTTGGTTGAAGCTGAACGTTAGAAGTTACGGTTTTTTGCTAGAGATGAAAGCGCTATGACCCCGGCAACCCAGACTATGAAGGCTGCGTACCATACGGGAAAAGAGGTGTCATAGCAGCATATTAGATTGTGGTATATGGAAACCGGAAATAGCGAAATCCAGCAGCCTATAGTCCAGAACAGTTTCATGTGCTTCATGACCCAATACAAAGTTTTTGTGTCCGTAAAAATGTTCAGAATTGCAAATAAAGATAGACAATATTTATTCAGCATAAGCTTTAGACTATCATACAAAAGAAGCGCCGCTTATGGACCATTTTTTCGGATTGCTTGCTTTCTTTCAAACAGCCATGTCCGGAAGTGAAACTTGATCACGTCTCTTGTACAGGTGTTTGATGCAAGATACTCTTTGAAGGACATGTCTCTTTCTCGCAGAAACTCTCGAAAAAGAGCCTCTTCCTCAATGTCGGCGCCAGAAAAAAAGTCTTCAACAGCATATTGAACTCTGAAACTTTGTGGACCCAATGGCTCAATCGCTTTAATTTCCGCCCTGAGGCTGCAGTTAATGGCTTCTAGATCATAAATGAGGTCTTCAAAGTATTCGTTTACGCCGCAGCTTTGACAGAAAGGCCCCTTAAACTCAACGATGAAGCCGTCTTTTTCTGCTTCAACAAGCTTAGCTGTTGCTTCAGGGCTTCGATACTTGTTGTAGACTTCTATTGCTCTCGAAACCAGATCATCTAGAGGGGAAGTTGTGTTGTCTTTCATCACGTTCCTCTGTATTCTCCAAAACTTTTCAGATATTTTAATTTTTCCAGTCGTTACACAGCATTTAGTTAGACAAGTGTGGCGTCATTAAGTGGCTTGAAATTTTACTTTTCGTTGTTTGTCAACTCGTTTTGCTAAGTCCATGTATTCGAGTTGGCACAAGCGCATATGCACGTATGCTCTCGCGTACCCTAGCTTTTTGGCTAATTCTTTCGGTGTTTTGGGTTCGTCACAGCAGTACAGTGTTATGTAAATCTTTTTTAGGCTATCATTTAGTTTAACTGCATTCTCCAGAACCTTTCGGGGCAGTTTTTCGACGTCTACTTTAAGCATCATTTTGGGTTCGCCAGAAATGTGGTCTTCTGTTGCTCGTCTTTGATAGTATTGTATTGTAGTGATTAAAAGATTTTCTATTTTACGGTATATTGACGGTATAAATGTGTATTGATACATACTCGCGGAAGACTATTGGCAAAAAGCGACAACCCTAAAACGTTGTTAGGTGCAATTTTTTTAAGAGAGAACAGGGGGTTTGTTAGTTAGCCCAGAAGGTATGACATTTGTCCCAATACTATGTTTACATTCTCCGCTGTAAGGATGGCAGCTACTACACTGGACACGCAAAAGATGTGGAAAAACGATTCGAAATGCACAAGAAGGGACGAGGGGCAAGGTACACCCGGATGCACGAACCCGAAAAACTGGTGTATATTGAACAGTTTGAGAATCGCGGCGAGGCTATGAAGAGAGAAAGGAAAATCAAAACATTAAGCCATAACAGAAAGCAGCAGCTGATAATTGAGAACAGCGGATCAGTGCATGATAAAAAATCGGATGCTGAGCAAAATAGGGCACAAGTAAAGTGTGGGAAAAGATAAAAGCTTGAGATGCTGTGAGGGCTACGAGAAGCATGGTCCTTTATGTTGTATATCGGGCGCCCAAAGAATCTACGGGCAGAAGCGGTATCCCCAACCGATTAAAGATGCTTGGCTGCCAACAGTTGCATAGGGCATTCTGGAAAATCGATGAAAAGAAAGCCCGCAGCGTCATGGAAGTGCTGGAGAACAATCAGCCGATACTTCTGAAACGTCTAAGGGAAATCAAGAACCCTCAGTTAGCTAAAAAGAAGGAGTTCGCTGGGCTCGGAAGCTTGATACTGGTGGTTTTTACGCTTCCAAAAGGAGCAAACAGGGAGAAAGTGAAAAACTTTCTTAAAAGGGCGCCCTGTATACGGTTACGCCGTTCTGTATACGCCTTTTCCCAGAAACAGTCCTTCTATGACAAAGAACAGAAAGTTGTTGATGCCCGAAAATTCGTCAATTTCATCAGAGACATGAAGGGAGACGCCAAAATTATTTCACGCGTAGTAATAATAAACAAGCTATCTGTTGAAAGGCTCCTGCAAGAAACCAAAGAGCACATTGAAAAAGAAGTCGTTAACATTGTTGGGTCCTGCAAAGAAATCTACATCAAAGCCCGCTCTGGAAACGACTTAGGCATATTGCGTGACCGTTTTCTGAGAATCAGAAGGAGGTTCTCAACTCTAAAGAAGGTTGCTGCTGTTTATGAGCGGTGGCTGAAAATAGACTTTTCAAAGAGCATAATGAAGGCATATCATGCTCTAAGAAAGGTCAATTCTGTTCTCCAACAGGAACGAGGATAAAGTAGGATTATTTAGCTCTCAATTTAGATATTGTTAAATGCGTTGATGAGAATATTATCTAGAACGCAACGGGGATTCTATATCTTTTAGCTTTTCCCGCAAAAATAGCTCCTGCGCATGATGAAGATGGATCAGCCAAAACTGTTAAACAAGATCAGAGTGGTTTCAAATCATAAAAAAGCTGAGGCGTGCCCAGAAGCGCATCTACAGTTTTATACGAATTATGCCTCGGCGGTTTCTGAGACGTTGAGGAAGCCTTTCTTCCAGAAGTTCCTTAACTGGGTAATTAAGAGGGAACAAATTGAAAAAAGGGCTGTCAAGGATATTCAGGTCAGGGTGTTTCCGTTTCAAAAAGAAAATGGGAAGTCCCTTGCTGGAAGATGCAATGGTGAGGGCGTGATCCTGATTTTTCCTAAGAGACGGAGTTTTCTTCAAAAAAAGATGCGGGTTCACAAAAAAGAGAAAGTTCGTTTTTATCTTAAAAGCAGGGCCAGGGCAGCCTTGATACATGAACTGCTTCATCTGAAATATGAGAGTAACGAGAGCAAAGTGAGGCAACTTACACAGAAGTATTTCAGTATATTTATTCGCCACCAAGATGTGAACGCTGATAGAGCGGATAAGATCAAAAACATACTATTTCCTGTTTAGGTCGTATTTATAACCGTTATTTTCTTAAACTGTTTACTATTGAGCAGTTTATAGCAGCTAATTGTCTGAATTAATCGTAAATTCAAAAGTAATTCGGATAATAACCAAAAATTAAGCTCTTAATGGAAAGCAAACCAACAATAACGACTTATTTGGTTTTAAAACTTTGAATATTGCCTTTTTTGCAATAACAGGTCCATTTACACTGTAATATCATGAAATAACTGATTTTTGCGCCCTTTTTCTGGTGCGTAAATCTTATTTGATTTTTGTGGGGTCGCTCTATCAAGGAAACCTTGAAGGAGGTGGAACTGAATGGTGTTTGAAGAAGAAGATTGGGACGAATGGGAAGAAGGCGACGAAGAGGAAGAAGACTGGTAAGCAGTCTAGCTAATCACCAGTTCCCTAAAGGGCAATGAGCCGGATGCCCAAGAATGCAAAAACCAACACAACATAAACTGGCTCAAACTACCAAACAGATTTTTTAATCACATTTTTTTACACTAAAAATCGCCTTCAAATCAGGCGAAATAAGAAGAGAATACAAGGCTCACGGCTCATTATCGTCTTTTGTAAAATCCTTTGATTGTGGCTTTTTCGATAGTGTGTTCCTCAACTTTGTTTAGGAAGTTGCGTCTGTTAAGACCTTCAATGTGCTCTGTGTTAAGGGCATAGACGGTGAAGAAGTACCTGTGAGTTCCGTACGATGGACAAGGCCCACCATAGGGCCTTTTCCCAAAGTCATTCTCCACCTCTTTAGCGCCCTCAGGTAAACTTGCCCGCTTTATTTCTCTCAGTTCTTTAGAGATACTGTAGACCAGCCAATGAATCCACGTTCCTACTGCAGCATCAGGGTCAGTGACGCTTAATGCAAAACTTTTTGTCTCTTCGGGAACGTCTTCCCATGAAAGCTGTGGAGAGATGTCTCTTCCGTCACAGGTGAATTCGGAGGGGATGTTGCCATTATCTACAAAATCTTTGCTTTTTAGTTTCATTAAAAATCCCAAATCTAAATGGGCGCGTCTGAAATAAAAAACTTGCTAGCTCCCGTCGCCGTAGCTGAAGATTGTGACAAATTATATCTAGGCAAACCGCTTTACTATTAACGGTTAGTATTGGGGGACAGATTTTAATGGATGAGCTTCACGAAGTTGGAAAAGTGGCGCATTTCTTCAGCAAGATAAATGTGGCAGTTATAGATGTTACGGATACCATTTCGGTTGGGGATAAAATTTTCATCAAGGGACCCACTACAGACATTGAACAGACCATCGATTCTATGGAGATAGAACATGAGAAAGTTAAGCAGGCAACAGCGGGTCAAAGCATTGGAATGAAGGTGGATGGTCGCGTAAGAGAGAGTGATACGGTCTACAAGACAGGCTGACGTTCGATGGGTTAAAGGCAGAAAGCTTTGTGCCAGTTACATAGTTTGGCTTCACAAGAGATATCTTCGTCGCAATCCCAGTTGAACAAAGAAGAAGGTGATCTTATGCTGGATAAGATGACTGATTCAGAACTTCAAGACATGGTCAAATTCTTGGAGATAGCAGGAGTGCTAAAGCGGACGCCAAGAACAGGATGGGTAGACGTTGGAGTTTATCAGCCTGAGTCCGTTGCAGACCACACCTTCAGAACAGCAGTCCTCTGCATGCTATATGCGGACATAGAATCTTTAGACCCCTTGAAGTTACTGAGGATGGCATTGATTCATGACCTCCCCGAAGCCATAATAGGAGACTTGATGCCATCACAGAAGACAGCGGAAACCAAAGAGAAGGAAGAAAATGCCATGACTCATATGCTTGATCTTCTGCCGAAAACGCAGAGAGAAAACTACTTAGCAGTTTGGAGAGAATACCAAGAAGGAAAAACAAGAGAAGCAAAAGCTGTGAGACAAATTGAGAAGATTGAGATGGCACTCCAAGCTAAGGAATACGAAAAATTTGGATCAGCAAACAAAAGTTTGGAAAGATTCATCAAATCCGCAAAAAATGCTATTACATTGCCTGAACTGAAGAGACTTTTATCACTGATTTCGGAGGAAGAAAAAAATGAGCTTTAGGGAAAGGTGGACAAAAGAGTTCACAAAAATGCTGACAGAAGATGAAAGAAACGCTTTCAATTTGTGGCTGGAATTTTCTAAAGGACAAATCACGGAATCCGAGTTTCAATCTAAGCTGGACATTAAGATTATGCCTAAGATGCTCGGCAAAATGAGCGCAGCCAGAATGAATGCGTTAGAGGACGAGGTTGAACGCCTGAGAAAGAGAGTGGCAAGTTTAGAAGATAGAATACGCAAAAAACAGTAAAACACTCGTCCAAAACAGAATTATTTGCGAGCAGACTTGCTGGGCTTTTTGTCACGCCTCTGCGGCTGTTTTGAGCCTTGTGGCTGCTGGGGCTTCCTTTTTTCTCTGCGCAGGAAGTCACCTAGGTCTAGGATATTCTTTACAGCAACTTTGTTATTATCCACTTCTTCGCGGAGATTAGACATTATTTTGCCGAATCCTAAACATTCGTTATGCTCATTCAATATCAGCACGTAATCGCCTTTTTTCAGATTGTTTTCAGTAAGTATTCCCTTTTTGAATATGTCTCTTCCGCAGATGAAAAGCCAAGCTGTCTTCTTGTCAACCACCAGCTTGTTCGCTTTTTGCTCCGCAATCATCGCTAACAGAAGAAAACTGGGAAAGAAACTGGAGCCCTTCACTGCTCCAAGATAGGCGCCAGCATAGAAGAAGCCTTTCGGAATCTGCTGTTTCAGGTTTTTAGGCAGCATGTAATACCTGTTTCTGTTTCTGACAATATGGCTCTTATCCAAGGGGATGCTCGTGTTAAATTGTGCCACAAAATCGTTAATCGCCTTCATTGTCACACCGCCTGCTTCCTGAGTTTGCAAACAAAAAAGCCCTGAGTTTGTTCAGGCCAGAGTCTTCTGCACTTTTGTATAGAAAGGTCAAGCTGCTTGCCGAAAACGTTTGTTAACCCCTTTTCTCCATGGCACTTGATTTCGTCAACTTTGACCTGCAAGTTGGCTACTGCCCAGTCAATGTTCAGTTCATTCTCTTCTGGCTCCAGCGAACAGGTGGCATAAACGATTTCGCCTCCATCCTTCGTCACTTTTACCGCTTCGGCTAAGATTTGTCTCTGCCTCCGAGCATTCCGATGCACATCTTCGATTGTTCTTTTGCTGAACCAGTCCCTGTCGGCTATGGGATTGCCTGAACATGGAACATCGAGAAGAACACGATCAAACTGCATGTTCAACTTTGATGCCTCTTTTGCGTCCATGTTATAAACTGCTGTGTTAGTTACGCGGCACCGCTCCAGCTGGTTCACTAGTGCAAACATTTTTCTCTGCTTAAGCTCGAGGGAAACAATTACACTGCCGTTTTTCATTATGTTAGCTAATTGGACAGTTTTTCCGCCTGGAGACGCGCAGGCATCCAGAACCGTTTTGTCTTCCAGTTCAGTGAATAGTGTGGCAGGGATTTGTGCGGCTGTCTCCTGAATCGAATATAAGCCTAGAAGGTATTCTGCTGTTGCGCCCACAGAGAACCTGCTTTTGCGAATCCAGTAGCCGTCATCGAGAAACGGAATCTTCTCCAGCACTATCCCCAAAGATTCCAGTCGCTCTACAACCTTGTCCCTATCTGCGTTCATGGTGTTGATTCGGATAGCTTGCTTAAGCTTGACCTGCCGGTAAGTCCATCCCAGTTTCTTGTAGCGATTAACGAAAAATTGTTCGCTAGACATCAAAAGGGAATAGAACATGTTGTAGTAATAAAAGGTTGGCTCTGTTCATTTAGGTTGTAGATTAAGTTCTGCTTCTTCGTATCTGGACGCCTTTCTCCAATGCTATGATGTCAACCAAATCAGCTATGCCAGAAGTATTCAGTTTTTTCTCTAGCACTTCTTCTATCTGAAAGACACCCGCTGGATTGTTCATGCTTACAAAGATTTGAACAGGCTTCTTTTCTCCTTCCTCGATCTCCACCTTTGTGATGGAAAGCGCGGAGAGCGAGTGAATGTCTACCTTTCCTGTTCTGTAGGGAATTCTGGTTCTTCCTTTTGCCATATCCGTTCCGTCAGCTATCTTCGCGGCTCCAGCTTCCACAGTTAAGCAGCTAACTTCCTCTTCATGCGTGAAAATGGTGTGCAGTATCTCAGACTTCAGTCTCACAACCAAAGCAGGATCGTCTGGATAAACTTTCTTGAGAAGCCTGTCCAATATGGGGTTGGCTATTATGCAGCTGTGTAGGTGATGGTCAACACGGTGAATACTGTTCCCCAAATCGTGCAGATACGAACCACAAAGCACAACAACCTTTGCATCTTCGAGAGAACAAACCTTGTTATGCACTGTTGTTGGCGTAACTCTTTTTATCAAGAGATTAAAAATTTCCAGGGCACTTCCTGAAGTTATTTTTGCGTGAACTGGACCATGGTCATTGTATCTCAAACGTTCAACAGCCATAACGTTTGACATGCGAAGAGTGTTCTGAATCTCTATGTCGGTTTCCATCAGCCGAAACATCTGTTCAAGTTTTGGCTCGTTCAGATGCGAGTTTATCAGGTTTGGGGAAACGGTCACCATCACACGTTCACCATGGTTAAAATAGGTGTGTATCATATAAGAAGCTTAAGCAGCACAAGCTTCTGGGCAAACCTTTGCTGGTTATGTTTCTGATGAGAAGGCAGTTCTTTTCTTCAGGTATGTTGCAGGATCAACTTCTCTTATGGTTATCTCGTCCACGTCTATTATGTAGATCATGTGAATGCGCGAGTTTCTGATTTCGTCTAGGCTAACAGGCGGATTCTTGTAGTAGAGGTCACAGAGCTTCTTAAGGTACTTCAGGTCTTTCACGGTTCTGTCCCTGGGAGGCTTAACAAGAATATCCGGAATCTGCAACAGATAATACGGTGGCACGCCTAAAGCAAACTTGTCCGAATGATTGCCATACCTGATTATTTTGCTGGCTATCCTCGACTTGCGGTAGTTAGCGGGGTCAAGAGCGTGACGTGGAGGAATAAATCCTGTCTCCACCTCAACAATATGAGAACCAAAACCCTTCACTCCGTACAGGTCACATACCAGCCCATCTACTGGCCGTTCAATATCCACTTCGTAACCTTTGAGGATCAGATGTTTGGCGCATACAAGCTCCATAACTGAATGGTTAATCTTCACAACATTTTCTTCATGCAAACTAATCAGCTTGTCTTTCAGGGCATTCAATTTTTTCTGCTCTTCCGTATCTGTATCGCTGTTTAATCGCGTCACTAGAATCTCCAGATCTCTGTCGAACTTGTTCATGATCTCAGCCTTTCAGAAGTTTGCTACACCAAGATTTTCAGTTAAATAAAGGGACGCAAGTCTGTCAAAAGCTTTTAGGCACATAAGAACCAAAAAACCTCAACAAAGCTCTAGGCGTTAGATTCCAAGCTTCCGCTATCATGGTGCTGATAACGAGCATAGAATGAAAGAGTTCATTCGTTAATGTCCTGCCGATTTCAGTCTTTTATGGCTTCGAGTAGGCTCATGACGTTCCAGAGTTTCACTCTGGTGTAGGGGGGCATGTTGGGGTCCTGAAGAATCTCGTCTAGAATGGATATTGCGTTGGCTGCTCTGACTGCTGGGGTGTTATCGGTCATTTGAAGGGCTGTGATGGACTGTTTTGCGGCTCTTCTTATGTTCCGTGGAGTTGTGGTGTCTTCGGAGACCATGCCGAGAACATTCATGGCTTCTTCTATTCTTTCCTCGTATTCCTGTAGTTTCTTTTTCCTCACCATATAGAAGCCTCATTTAACATTTGGTTAACGAGATGTAACCTATTTATTTCTATCCTATTCATGTACAGCGGTTTATACT
>CAZJLG010000015.1:0-13862 GCA_964546665.1 uncultured Candidatus Bathyarchaeia archaeon | reverse complement strand
TCAGGTTGTATCCAATGTCTGCGATGCACACGTATGAAACCATCCGTTTAACGTTCTGCTGCGCCAACGCAAACAGGTTTCCAACAGTCATGGTGAGGGCAGACAATATTGCAACAGTGAATCTCCAGTCCACAACTGCAGTGGGCGTCAGAATGAACAGCAAAACTCTTAGCAGCACATAGTAGCTGCCTTGGTCTACAATTGCGGATAGAAAAGCTGAGGCAGAGTCTGGGGCGGCGGTGTAAGCGTCGGGCATCCACATGTGAAACGGAACAATAGCTGTTTCGATGGAATATCCGGCAACCAAGAAAGCAAAGGCTATCAGCAACAGTTGCGGGTTACTTGTGGTCATCAGAACATCTTTGACAACCCAGAAGTTAAGGGAGCCAGTGATGCCATAGATTAATGACAGCCCATAGAGTATGAAGCCAGAAGCGATGATAACCATGACTAGATACTTCAGGGCAGACTCGAGGGATTCGCGGGACTTTCTGTAGGCTACAAGAAAACAGGCGCCTGACGCTGTTGCCTCCCAAAAGATGAAGAGGGTAAGCAGGTCGCCTGAGAATGTGGCTGCTGTCACTGCACCTGTTACCATGAGCAGAATCGCGTAGTATCTTTCAGACATGTCTTCCTCTGAGTTTACGTGCAGGACACCATACAGGCATGCGATTGAGCCGATAACCATGTAGGCTATCACCATGTAAACAGAAACTGTGTCTACAAGAAATGTTGCTGATATGGACGCCAGAATCGTGTCTGTAGAGGAGATTTGAATAAAAGGTTGCGACTGTCCAAAGTATTCTGTTGCTATTCTGAATACGCCTACAGCTGCCGCTGCGAAGGTGAGCAGAATCCACGTCACCATAAAATATTGAGTGTTAATTTTGGTTTTTCTTCTAACAAACCGCAGTAACGGAACTGTCAGTAAGGAACAAACCGTGAAGACTATTGTTGGATACAGAATGTCGATGATATTCATTAGTTGTTAGCCTCATCCTATTGATGTTACAGCATGAATTAAGTCGATGAAAATTCCAGGATAAATTCCCAACAACACCACAAAGGCTGCAAGACTAAGCATTGCAATAAGCATGTAGATTGGAGGGTCATTATTCTTGCTTTTTTGTTCATCTTTATCTTTAATTTCGATAACTTCAACCGCATCTGTCTGCTTAGGAGTCTCTAAGAAAATCTTCCAGAAGAACCTCAGCACATAAGCAAGACTGAAAACTGTTGCAATAAGCATCATAACAGTGGGCACGTAATAAGAGCTGTACACGCCAGCTGCAGTGACAGCCCCAACGAAAATGTGAAACTCACTTATGAAGCAGGCAAATGGGGGAATTCCGCCTATGCTAAACGCTGCAATAGCAGAGGCTATAGCTGTTAGGGGCATCTTGGATGCTAAGCCGCCCATCTTGTTGATGTTTCTTAGACCGGTCTGGTGCATAACTGCGCCTGCGGTCAGGAAGAGAAGCCCCTTGCTTGCCGCGTGATTAACTAAATGGAGTACTCCGCCGGTGATTGCTTCGGCAAAAGGAAACAGGGATAAGGCAAACAGGATGTAGCCCATGTGGCTTATGCTGGAGTAAGCAATTATTCGTTTGATATCGGTTTCTGCCAACGCAAGGAAGGACCCATAGAAGGCTGATAATACTCCAAAAAAGCTTAGCACCAGCAAGATTTCGTTGCCTATGGGATGCATTGCAGTGTATACAGTTCCAAGGGCTATCCTCAAAATAGCGTATCCTCCTGCTCCAATTATTACTCCGCTGAGGAGCGCGGACATGGGGGCGGGTGCTTCGCCGTGAGCATCTGGAAGCCACATGTGCAGAGGAACAATAGCCATCTTAACAGCGAAACCTACGATGAATGCTACCAGCACCCACATCAGGATGCTGGGGTCTTTGGTTGCAAGAATGGCTTGTGCCTGGAAAATGTCGAGGGTGCCTGTGAGCATGTAGATTGCGCCGATGCCCAAGAGAACAAAGATTGCTCCGGCGTGGGTGAAGATGAAGAATTTGAAGGCAGTTCTGAAGGAGTCTCTGTATCCCCATCCGCCTATGATAAAGTATGTTGGAACAAGCATGAGTTCCCAGCAGAAATAGAAAAGCAGCAGATTGGATGTTATGAAGACTCCAACCAATCCGATTGTAAGTAGGCTCATTAACGCGTAGTATTCTGGAAGCGACTTTTTTTCGCTCATGTAATTTATGGAATACAGCGTGCACGCTGAGACAAGAATCAACGTAACAATAGCCAGTGACAGGCTGATGCCGTCAACGAAAAGCGTGAAAGCGGAACCTAGTGTGGGTATCCAATAATATGATTCTATGTATTGGCCCTCACTCAGAACGGTAGGTATCAAAGTCAGAAGAAGAGACAAACTAACAAGAGAAAGTACAGTAAGAATCAAAGCAGCGATTTTTGCAGATTTTCTGCCGACACCATAGACTATAGGAATCGCCAGAACAGGCAACATCAAAGCGATTAATAATATTTGCATTTTTTATTTCACCCCAGTCAATAAAAGCAAAATGACGATTAGAACGAAGCCGAGCACCGCTGCCAAAACAAAGTCTGGCAGATGTCCCCTATGTACCTTCTTGATTTTCTGTCCATGCTCAACAGTTTTCCCTGCAAAAACATAGACCAGCTTATCCAAGAACGAGTCAATATATTCATGAGTTACGCGGGCAGTCTCCACGGTTCCACCCGCCAGAATATAGCAGAAACGGTCAAGAAACGCCTCAAGATGAACATGAGTTTTACGGGCAGTAAACACGGCTCCGCCAGCTATGACGTAAACGAAGCGGTCAAGAAACGCCTCGATATAGTCGTGGGTGCCACGGGCTATACTTGAAGCCCCGCCTGCAATAACGTAGGGGAACCGTTGTAGCATAGCCATTTCGATTACATTGTACGTGAATTGCGACAAACCCATGACCCCACTCAATATTTTGTAGTAAACGGCGTCAAAGTAATAGCCGTTGGATATTATCAAATAAAGGGGATTGTTTAAAAGATTTCTTGCGAAAAACAGTGAAGTTGCGCGTCTTTTGTAGTAGAGGTAATAGGCTGAAGGCACTGCAATCGCAAGAATTACTGCAGAGGTTGCACTCGCAAAAAGTACGCCACTCGTTGATGCTTCAAAATGTATTGCAAGATAATGTTCCATGGGGCTTTTTAAGAAGCCTGTGATACATGAAGCAGCAGCTAACAGGATAAGAGGAACAGAAATTACTGGGCTAGGATCATGTATGGGGTGTTCTGCCACAAATTCGGATTTCTTTCCGAGAAAAACTTTGCAGATCCATCTGATGCTGTATATTGCTGTCAGCACAGAGGTTGCGAAAATCAGGATAAAGAGAGGAGCATTGTTTGATAATATTATTGCCTCAAAGATTGTGTCTTTGCTCCAGAACCCGCTGAAAGGCGGAATACCTGCAAGCGAAAACGCTCCGATAACACTCACTATGAAGGTTATAGGCATCTCCTTTCTTAAGCCCCCAAGCTGCTTCAAGTCAAGAGTGTGGGTAGCATGCATCACAACTCCAGCAGAAAGGAACAGCAGCGACTTGAAGAGGGCATGGCTGAGCACATGGAATTGGCTGGCGAACCAGCCGAGGTCAGTTCCGATTCCTAGGGCGGATATTATCATACCGAGCTGGCTTATTGTAGAGAAGGCGAGGATTCGTTTCAGGTCATTGCTGGTTAATGCCATGGTTGCGGCGAGAAAAGCCGTGATTCCTCCAATGTATGTAATGCTGGTTAACCATGGTTCAACAAGAGCGAAGAGAATGTAGATTCGTGCCACAAGATAGATTCCTGCCTTAACCATTGTTGCACCATGAATGAGAGCACTAACAGGTGATGGCCCCTCCATGGCGTTGGGAAGCCACACATGCAAGGGAACTTGGGCAGACTTTCCGATAGCCCCAATCAACATCAAAATTGACACGGCCAGCATTGGAACTGAAACCTGTCCAGCGGCTATGAGATCACGGATTTCTAGAAAGTCGAAGGTGCCCGTGTTCACGTAGAGCAGCAGTATTCCAAGCAGAAGAAAGATGTCGCCGATTCTTGTTACAATAAAGGCTTTCATTCCCGCCTTGGATGCTTCAGGTCTGCTGTACCAGAATCCGATAAGTGAGTAGGAGCAAAGTCCAACGGTTTCCCAGAAGAAGTACATCTGCAAAAGATTGTTTGCCATAACTAATCCAATCATGCCGCCGACGAAAAGCAGCATAAAGAAGAAGAAGCGGGGGGTCGCTTTTTCGTTCTCCATATAGTTTACGGAATAAATCATTATCAGCAAGCCAACACATGCTGCAATGTTCGCCATCAGGACGCTTAAGGGGTCTATGAGAACGCTCAGGTCAATGCCCACTGCAGGCATCCAAGGTATCGAATAGACCTGTGCTTCACTATGGCTGCCAAGTACGCTTGAAATCAGCGAAATAGTGCAGACTGCAGAAATGAGAGTAACCGCAACAGCGTACCATCCCACACTTCTGCGGCGAAGCTTGGCAACCAAAGGCACAAACAATGAGCCTACAAGCGGAATCGCCCAACAGAACCATGCAGCGTAATCACTGGGAATCAGCATATTAGCTTTCCTCCTCAGTTGGGTTTTCCTGGTCAGATGACTCCGACAGGTCTCGGACATCGCGGATATTCAGTCTTTTGAAGACTACTATGGCAAGGGCAAGCGCCACAGCTGTTACGCAGGCGTCAACGGAGAGAGCGAGAATCGCGAATGCTTGACCTAAGGAGTCATTCATTAATGAGCCGAAAACAACAAAGTTCATTGTTGCCGCTGCTGTAATCATTTCTATGGCAATCAGCATTTTTATCAAGTCATGCTTTGTAACCAAGCCAACTATTCCGATTGCCAGAATCGTTACAGACAGTATAATGTAATCCACCATTCTACTTTTGCCTCCGTTCCGTCTTCAAAAGAAGCACTACGCCAAGCGCAGCCGTCAAAACAACCAAACCTTGAGCAAGAACATCAACTGCCCTTAAATCCCATAAGGCGGTGGAGAGCGAAAACTCAGCTGGCTGAGTGAAAGCCTGAGTTGCAATAGTTCCAACAACTACAGGGATTGAAAGAACCGCAGAAGCTATTACGGCAACAAGAAGTGTTTTGGTGGAGGTTTTTGCGTCGCTTTTCTTGGTTAAGGTGTCTCCGGCAAGAAGAAAAATCGCTGAGGTTCCAGCTCCTAATGCCAGCTGGAAAATTGCGGCAAAAGGAGCATTCATGTTGAAGTAAAGCAGTGAGAGCAGAATCATCATGGTGCTTAGGGACAACACTGAAGACACGGTTTCCTTCAGGTATATCGCTAAAACCGCAGAAAAGACCATGCCAATAGCTAGAACAGTTTCAAGCCACACCTTACTTACTTCCTCCCATCTGCAGCGACTTTTTTCTCGGGGATAAATTCTTGGGGGTTTACCATTAGTTCCGCGGTTTCTGTTGTTGACATCTCAAAATTTGGTGAAAGCTTTATTGCCTCTCTTGGGCAGCCTTCCGCGCATAAGTAGCAGAATATGCAGCGGTCAAGGTAAAAGTGGGGCATCCGTTTTCCAGAAACTTCAACAAGTTCTATAGCCTTTGCTGGGCAGTCCCGTTCACACAGTCCGCAGCTTATGCATTTTTCAGGGTCTAAAATGTGTCTGCCGCGGTAGCCTTCAGGAGCGTGCACCTTAACGAAGGGATACTGTTGAGTGACGGGCTTTTTGAAGATGCATGCGCCCATATCTTTTATTAGCGCTGGTAGTCGTCTTCGTTTTTTTACCACACTTTTTCCTCCCTTTAACTAATCACTGACCTCAACAGTGGTTCAATAATTACTGTAAGAGCAAGAGACAGAATAGACAGCGGAATCAACAGTTTCCAGTTGCCATGAACAACCTGGTCTATCCGCAGTCGCGCAGCCACGTTGCCGACATACTCCAAAACAAACACGACCCCAAGGGTTTTGATGAAGAACCAGAAAACACGCCATAACTCAGCTGGACCAAACAGTACGGGTCCATGAGCGCCGCCCAAAAATAGAACGGTTACAAGGGCAGCGCCAATCAGGAACTGGAAATCTTCTGAAAGCTTTATGAAAGCCAGTTTTCTTCCGCTGTACTCTGTTTCGTATCCGCCCACAATCTCGGTTTCTGCATGGGGAATATCGAAGGGGTCCTTCTCAAGCTCAGCCTGCAGAACCAGAATAAACAGGGCGCATGACCAAGGAATCAGCAGAGCAAAAGGAAGGGATTGGCTGGCAGTAATATCCACGATGGACAAGCTTCTTGCAAGAAAAGCAGGACCAATCGCGAGAAGAATAAGAGGAATGTCATAACCAAGAAACTGGGTTAGAACACGGGTTGCGCCAATGCCGCTGTAGGGATTCAAAGAAGCCCAGCCAGAAAGAAAAATGCCGAAGTTTGCAAGCGTAACCAAAAGCAAAACCAGAAGCAGGTCCCCCTCGAAACTTGAACCCAAAATCACGTTTGAGCCATCAAGCGGGATAAAGAAGAGAGCGAAAACAAAAAGCGAAAACGCGAGAATGGGAGCAGCAATAAACAGCACCTTGTTGGTCTGCTTGGGGGTGATGTCTTCTTTGGAAAACAGTTTTACGTAATCGGCGATGGGCTGCAGAATGCCAAAGGGACCAGCATATGAGGGACCCATACGGTTCTGAAATCTGGCGGCAACCTTTCTTTCAAACCAGTCAAAAAAGAGAACGAGCACCAAAAGAAAGAGGAAGCCCGGAAACACCAGCGCCCTTACAAAAAAGATTAAATCGATACCCATTCTAGACCAGCACTTTTCCGTTTTTGGAATTATTGACGTCATCAAGGCTCCAGTGCCATCTCGTACCTTTTCCAGTGTCAATGAATGCCATGCGGTCAGTGCATGAGAAGCATGGGTCTAGGCTTCCAATCACTGAAGGAATGTCAGCGATGTATCCGCCTCGGATGATGCCTGGGAAAGCCAGAAGGTTCGCTAGTGTGGGGGCTCTGACCTTAACTCGGTACGGATAGGCTGTTCCGTCGCTTTTTACGTAATGTATAAGTTCGCCTCGCGGAGCCTCTACGCGGCTAACGGCTTCGCCTTCAGGTATTTTTCGTTGAACCCTAACCCGTAAACGTCCATCTGGAAGGTGATTGAGCGCATACTCGATTATGTCTAAGCTTTCCAGCACCTCGTCAGCCCTGACCATCAGCCGAGCCCAGGTGTCACAATCATCATAGGATATTACATTGAAGGGAATTTCCTCATACGCAGCATAAGGGTCATCTTTTCGGACATCAGAAGCAACACCTGAACCTCTCAAGACAGGACCAACAACACATAACTTCAAAGCGTCTTCTCTGCTTAACACGCCGACCCCTTCAGTTCTCAGCCTCAGGGTAGCATCTTCTTCGAACACATTCTTGTAGAAAACCGCCCGTTTCCTGACAGCTTTTACAGTCTTCAGGGTTTTCTCGACTGTGTTTGGGTCGATGTCACGTCTTACTCCGCCAATCGTGTTAAAGCCGCTCATCAAACGGTTGCCCGTTATTCGTTCAACTATATCCATTACTGGCTCACGGTCACGCCATACATGCTGGAATAGTGCCTCAAAGCCAAGCAGGTGACCGCCAACTCCAAGCAGCAGGAGGTGGCTGTGAACCCTGTTCAGTTCATGGATTATGGTGCGCAGGTATAGAGCTCGGGGCGGAGTTTCGATGTTTCCTATGTCTTCGACGGCTTGACAGAAAACGGTTGTGTGTGCAGCGTTACAGATGCCGCAGATTCGCTCAACCAGAAACACATCCTGGAAATACATCATCCGCTCAGCAGCTTTCTCGATGCCCCTATGTACATAGCCAAGACGGGGTTGAACATCCACAACAGTCTCTCCATCAACCTTGAAGGAGAAGCGTTCAGGCTCATGCAAAACAGGGTGCTGAGGACCCACAACAACATTCACTATTGACCCAGTCGTATCTTCGGATGATTCTGTTTGTAAAGTTTCCTCAGAACCGAAATCAACGTTCTGACTGCCTTGAGGATTCCAATCTTTTCTGAGAGGATAATCTCCTTGGGGCCAACGCTCAGGAAGCATAAGTCTTTCCAGATTTGGATGCCCCTCAAAGACAACGCCTAAGAGGTCGAAGACTTCTCGCTCATACAGGTTTGCTCCGGGCAATATGTCAGTAATTGTTTGCGTGACAGGTTTTTCTCGGCTAACACGATTTTTGAGAGTGACTGTCCCTTCACAAGCCATGTGGTAGTTTAGCTCTATTTCGTTTCCCAAGTCTACGCCAGTTATTGTTGAAAGTTCTGTGTCCGTTACCTTTTTCAGCAGCAGAGAGATTGCGTCTCTGTGGCGTTCAGGCTTGAGAAGAATGTATGCCTTCCTTGGCCTAGGCACTCTAAACTCAACAATGGCATCAGCCAAGTTATTCTTTAGAGATTCTACAGCAGTTTCAAACATTTTCATGATATTTTATCCCTTCAGTTTCGCAAGTAGTTTAGCAACGCCCTGCACAATCGCCTCGGGCTTAGGCGGGCATCCCGGAACATAAACGTCAACCGGAATAATCTTGTCCAAGCGTCCACTCACGTTGTAGCAGCCCTGAAATATTCCGCCAGAACATGCACAAGCTCCTACGGCTACAACAAATTTCGGCGAAGGCATCTGCTCATAAATCATCTTAAGACGTGCTTCACACTGCTTAGTAACAACTCCAGTTACTACGAGAACGTCTGCATGACGGGGCGAGGGCTCAAGTTTTATGCCGAAACGTTCCACATCATATCTGGGCGTCAGCAAGGCAACAACTTCGATATCGCATCCATTGCATGCACCACTGTTGAAGTGAAGCAGCCATGGCGATTTTGTTCTAGCCCATTTGAGCAAACCTAGGTCAACCGTCTTTAGAGACCTCCCAGAAGCAACATGTCTGCTGCTAAAATGATGCCTAAGTAAATTAGCAAAGTGAAGGGGTTAATCATCTCTAGGGCTATAGCTGCAAAGGCAAGTATCAACGCGGGAGAGTCGATTATGACAAAGAAGATCAGATACTTGTAGAGGCTGACGTTAACCAGCAGCCTTTTTGGGACCATCTTTTCTCCACACGCATACATTGACTTTTGCTCTTCACTGACCAGAGGGTTAGGGATTAACAGTTTGCTTACAAAGTAAATCACTACTGCGATTATCACGATAAGCACGAAGGCTAGAAGGGATTCAATCAGCAAGCATGTTCACCTTCCCACTGTTTCTTAATTACTATCCCGTGAAGATGGCAGACTGCACACAAGGATGGATTAACATTCATATCTGTTTTACCACTTCTGCTTTCTTTTCTACATGTTTTAAATTTGTGCTCAAGTTGTTGTCAATCCAGAAGCCTGATGCATGTTTTAGCTGCCGGATGAAGAGGCAAAAAAGGGCAATTGGCAAAGCGGCAGGTTTTCCGGCAGTCATAGTTGTTATTCCTCTGTGGGATGAAGCGCTAGTCCGATGTGTATAAACCTTTCCCATAATTTTTTATATTAAACATAAATAATTAAATCTGGCTAAATAAGTTTAAGTTTAGTGGATGTTATCATGTCCGAAACACGAAAGCTCCAAAAGATCGGCAACACCCTTTACGTTTCCATTCCCAAAGCTTGGACAACCACCATGAATGTGAAACAAGGCGACAAGGTCATATTGATTCCACAACCAGACCATTCTCTATGCATTTCCTCAGCCAAAACAAATGAAGAGACACGAGAAATCACATTAACAATCAAAAGCAAAGACTCGATGCATTCCCTCAAACGGGAAATTGTAGCCGCCTATGTAGACGGCTTTGACATAATAAAACTAAAAGCAAAAGAAAGAATCACTGAGGAACAGCAAGAAAGCATCAGAGACACAGTTAATCACCTCTTTGGCTTGGAAATCATCGAGATTTCCGGAGACGCTATGACGATACAGTGTCTGCTAAAACGAAGCTTGGAAGTAGACAAAACAATCCAGCGGATACACAACGTGATAGCATCATTGTTTGAAGAAACCGTTTTTGCGTTAAGAGAACAAAACGCAGAACTCACCCCAGGTCCTTCTAGGAGAATGCATGACATCAGAAGACTTTCGTTAGTTACCAACCGCCTACTTCGGAGCTTTCTGCTATTTCCAACACCAGAAAACCATTCGAAACTAACACTGATAGACTGCGTCGACTACCTCCAGATTCTTCACATAATATATGAAATTGCCTGCAACGTAAATAGAATCTCAGAAAGCGTTATAGCACTGAACAAACAGGACCTTCCGAAGCAGATTCTAGAGCCAGTTTACCAGGTAAGCGTTACAATAAAACGCTCATTCAACAACTCAGTTCAAGCACTCCTATCCAAGGACATACACCTAGCAAACCAAATACTAGACAACATGCCCACCAGCGACCTAAACCTTGAAGAACTATGGAATTTCTGGAGAGAAGCAGAAAGAACACAAATTTCCAGTCTTGTTCTATCATATGCTTACCTGTTTATTGACTGCCTAAAGCGGATAAATCAGCACTCTGCCGAAATTGCAGAGATAGCCATTGACCGAGCCGAAGCTGCAACTGCAAACGGTCATACCAATGAAACACAAAAAGGCAAATAATCAACTTTCAGAAAAGCATCACAAAACCAGCAGCATATTAGGAGCCTAATAGCAGAAGATTGTTGAAAAAATGGTTTTTTCAGAAAATTCCAAAAGAGATGTATTCAGTTGTTGGCTGCCTCATTCATTGTTTAGACTGTTCTGCTTGTCTATACATGTTCAGATAAACCATACGAAATAATTATTAAACAAGTTAGAGATGCAAAAGTAAGATCTTAAAAAGTTGAGGCAAAAAGAATGAGAAGCTTAGAGATTGTAATGATCGGTGTTGGTGCGGCACTTTATGCAGCCGTTGGCTATATTACGTTTGCATTTTTTCCTGTTCTCGCACCTGCTGTGGGGATTGTTAGGTTCTGGCCTGTTGTGTTTATCCCTGCGGTTGTTGCAGTTCTTTTTGGTCCTTTAGCTGGAGGAACTAGCGCCGCACTAGGGATATTCATAAGTGATGTATTGATACATGGGGACCCACTTCTAAGCCTGACTGTTGGTGTTCCATCAAACTTCATTGGATTCTATCTTGTTGGTTTTTTGTCCAAAAAGAAGCTGGACTGGAAAAAGACGGTTATCGGTTTGGGTGTTGGATGTGCGGTTCTCCTTGTTGCGGGATATCTGCTGATTGATCCAAATCTGGTCGTGGACTATTATGCACGTCTTGGTGTTACCGACTTAACCGTTTCTACAGTGCTACAAGGCATCAACGTGATTGTTGGGGTTGTTGTCTTCAGTTACGCCTTGGTGTTAGCTGTTGGTTTCTTGAAACCTAAATGGAGAAGCTACGGAATTGCATCGATAATAGGACTCCTTGTAGGAAGTGCTATCATAGGTGTTGGAATCCTGGCTTACAGTCAAGTCTTCTTTATGCCAGCAATATACAATCAGGCTTTCCAGTTGCCATATTACGCTGCCTTAATTTTGTTTCTTTGGACCTTTGCAACAGAAATACCCTTTCTCATAATATTAGGACCACCTATTCTGGAAGCATGCTACAAAGCCTTTCCATTCCTAGCTCCAAAACTTGAAAAATAACGGGGCAACTGACATGCTCAAACGAGCCAAAGCCTTCAGTCCTGCTGGAATAAGCAGCTTTTTTGAAATCTGCGACCGAACATCTGACGGAAAAATGATTACTGACCCAGAGCGTGTTGGCGCTCGGGGTGGAGGCTTTTCTCCAGACAAGGGCGTTTCCACTGAAGTTAGCGTGACTGAGGCTGAAGAAAGTCAGGTTCATGTGTTCATTAACGGAGAAAATTGTCCAGAGGCTGAGACAACTAAATCTGTTGTTGAAATGTTGACTGCCAAGGTTTCTGAAAGTTACTCAATAACGGTCGTACATCAGGTAGAGACGCCCATTGGGGCGGGTTTTGGTTCTAGCGCCGCTGGTGCTCTAGGCGCTGCTTTGGCTCTAAGCAAAGCTTTGGGTCTCAGCCTCACATATAATCAGGTGGGCAGAATAGCTCATGTGGCTGAGGTGAAGTCTCGAACAGGTTTAGGAACGGTTGGTCCGTTACTGTTTGGGGGATGCGGATTAACGCTTGAGCCTGGCGCACCTGGAATCGCCTGTTTAGACCGTATTCCCGTTTCTCCTGATCACAGACTTGTTGTAGGAACTTTCAGACCGTACCCAACCAAAGAAATGCTTTCTTCCCCAGAAAAGAGAGACATCATCAACGAGTGGGGGCGGAGAACCCTCAAGAAAATCCTCGCCGACCCGTCTCCTGAGAATTTTATGGGCGCATGTAAAGAGTTTGCTGTGGGTGCAGGTTTTGTTACAGACCGAGTTCAGAAGTTGATTGAACTCTCTGAGAAGGCAGGGGCTGTTGGCGCGGCACAGAATATGTTGGGTGAGGCAGTTCATGCTTTGGTTACGGTTGACAAAGTGGCAGATGTTTATGAGGCTTTCAGGAAACTTTTGCCAGAAGAAAAGATTATTACAGCCAAAATTGACTTTCAAGGTGCACGTATCGAGTGATGAGCTGTCATGGCGAAGAAGTTTGAGACTGTGGCTGTGGGTGGCACCTTTGACCTGTTTCATAGGGGTCACCGAGAGTTACTGAAGAAGGCGTTTCAGGTTGGAAACCGTGTTCTCATAGGTCTCTGCTCAGACGATTTTGTGAAGAAGATGAGGAAGCCTCACGGAATTGCGCCTTACGCTAAGCGGCTTGAAGAACTGGAGAGGCTGCTGAAAAAGAAGGGCGTTTTGGAAAGGGCGGAGATTACGCCTTTAGATGATGAGTATGGGCTCACCTTGTCGGATAAACGGATTGACGCCATAGTTGTGAGCGAGGAAACGGAACCGCGGGCTCACAAAATTAACGAAAAGCGTGAGAGCCTTGGAATGTCGCCCCTGCCGATTGTGGCAGTGAAGATGGTTCTCTCTGAAGACCATTATCCAATCTCCTCTAGCCGTATCTGGTTCGAAGAAATAGACAGGGAAGGAAATCTGCTCTAACTTTTCTTCTGTAAGAGTGAGGAGATGGTTTTAAGCCTCTTTTTGCATGTATCTAGGTTAGAGAATGGGTTGTGCCTTGAAGAGAACAGGGGTTACGAGTCTTCCGCTTCATTACGGTAAAGCGCCGAGCTGGCTTGTTTTCCGAATGCAGAAACTCGCCAAAGAAATGGTTACGATAATGGTGGACGAGTACGGCGTGGACATGTTTCTGAGGCGAGTCTCGGACCCCTTCTGGTTTCAGGCTTTAGGTTGCGTCCTAGGATATGACTGGCACTCATCCGGCGTGACCACCGTCTTGACGGGCATTCTAAAAACTTCCATAAACAAGACAGAACTGGGGTTAACTGTTTGTGGCGGCAAGGGCAAAACCTCCCGTAAAACGCCTGCAGAAATCGAATTTTTAGGAGAAAAGTATGGCTTTTCGGAAGGAAAGCTCGACAGTCTAATGTATGCTAGCCGAATGAGCGCCAAGGTTGACAGCACCGCAGTTCAGGCAGGTTACCCCCTCTATCATCATGCCTTCTTTGTCACGGAACATGGGGAATGGGCGGTGGTTCAGCAGGGAATAAACACGAAAGACAAGTCAGCGCGGAGGTACCATTGGCTATCCGAGAACGTGAAAGATTTTGTGGTTGAGCCTCACGACGCCGTGGTTGGAGACATGAAAAGAGATGTGGTGCTGGACATGACTGCAAAAGAGAGTGATGGATGCAGAAAAACATCAACTGACATCGCCAAGGAGGAGCCAAAAAAATTGAGGA
>CAZJLG010000014.1:0-14191 GCA_964546665.1 uncultured Candidatus Bathyarchaeia archaeon | reverse complement strand
GAGAAGCCATACTGGAGAAACTGGAGAAGACCCCGCGGCCAGACAAGATTCTGAAACTTGAACAGAAGGTCAATCAACTGGAAAACGAAGTCAACAAAATAAAGGATGGACTAACCAAGCTTGAACTTCTCACCTACGAAGAAGGCAAAGTAAACCCCCACGCCTTCTGCATCGACGAAACCGACAACAAAATCGTGGATTACCTCCTAGACCACAGAGGAGCCACAACCACCGAACTTGCGGAGGCTCTGGAAACCAACCGCTGGCTAGTTCTAAACAGGCTCAGAAAAATCGAAAAAACATCCAAAAAGCAGCTTGGAAAACCAGTCATCGAATACTGCTCAGGAGAGAGAAGTGGAAAGAGAAAAGCGTGGTGGATAAGAGAAGACCTAACTGAAACATGACACCCATTCTTGCATATCTAAAACAATAAGTATGCTCTTCGACCATGTAGCTGTGAAGTTGAAAGACCATGCCAGAAATTGTAAAAGCATATGTTGTTGCCAATGTGGAAAGGGGAGCTGAACACAAAGTTGCCCAAAAAATTCGAGAAATGAAAGAAGTCACCGAAGTCCTCGTCACATATGGACTATGGGACCTAATCGCCCGCATCGAAGCAAAAACATTAGGGCACCTCGACAAAATCATCACAGACATACGACAGATTGAAGAGATAGAACAAACCAGCACACTCATAGGCTCCTAAAGAATCCCCAAACGTGCCTCCCTGCAAAGTGACGGCAACAAACCTTAATTTATACAAAGGCGCTGGATGATTGGAAAGTGGGGCCCGTAGCCCAGACTGGATTAAGGCGCCGAACCAATCCGCAAGGGATGGTGCGCAAGCCTCCGAAGCCGGAGACCCGGGGTTCAAATCCCCGCGGGCCCGCCACTCTCTAACTCAACTGTTCTCTTTCTAGAAGCTGTTCCCATGACGTCTTCAGGATGTATTTGAAAAAGGCTGAAATCTCTGTTAAGGTTAATTTTGATTTTCCCTTTTTCCTGTTTTCGAAGACTATAGGAATTTGGCCGATTCTTGAGTTTTGAAGTTTTGCCTGACGGAGCGTTTCTATCTGGATTTCGTATGTTTCGCTGTGAAGGTGAGGAAGCGCCTTTGTAAGATATCCTTTAGAGTAGCATCTGAAGCCGCTTGTGAAGTCATTCAGTTGCAGATTGATTATTCTACCTGTTAGCTTGTTGGCTACTTTGCTTATCAGTATTCGAGTGGAGCCCCAGCCTTTAACCTGTCCTTCTTGGCAGTATCTGCTTCCGATGACAAGTTCGCAGCCTTTTTCTGCATGCTTCAGCAGTCTTGGAATGTCCTTTGGGTTATGTGAGTAGTCTGCATCCATCGTGATTATGTGTCTGGGCGGTTTTGGCAGAGACAAAAGAAAACGGAAGCCGTCCGTGATTGCTGTTCCAAGCCCCATCTTGTGGGGTCTTTTTAGCAAAAGGATTTTCTTGTTTTTTTCTTGCAACTTCATGACAATAGTTTGGGTTTCATCAGGGCTTGAATCGTCTACAACTAACACTGTGGAATTGAGTTGCAGGTCTTCGATTGCGTGGATGATGTCTTCGATGTTTTCGGCTTCGCAGTATGTTGGAAGGATTATTGCTACATGACGCCCCACTTCAGTCTTCAACTATTTATCCCCCTGACGGCGATTTGGTTCTGCTAGGACGTAAGGTGGCTGACCTAAGGTAAGCCTCTGGCAGCATTTTTGGTTGATTCACCATTTTTGATGTGCCCTCTCTGCCTCGGCGAGGATTTGGTTAATTATTGCTTCCAGCTCCTTTCTCTCGGACTCGGGCATCGTGTACCATTCCTTGAATTTCTCCTTCAGTTCTGGATGTTCAGTTGTTAATCGTTCAACTTCGCCGCATATCCACTCAGCCTGTTTTAGGGTTGTGGGAATCAAGTTGTTGACAAGAGCCTTGAACTCTTCTATGTTGACTTTTTCAGGCTTCTTTTCCTGTTTTAGGTCCAACTCTTTTCCACCCTTCTATGCGTTATCTGTTTTCATTAATAACTTTTACCGTATATAGACGGCATTTAGACGTCAAAACGGATAAAAGGTCGGTTCGTTTTTTCCTAAACCGTGACGGTATCTTGCCTGTAAAAGGATACGACTCAGTGAACCTGCCCTCAGGGCTATACGTAAAAGTGAAAACGTTAGTTAAACGCAGAGGCGACCTAGGCTACAGAAGCGTAACAGAGTTTGTGGCGGAAGCAGTCAGAAAAAGAACAGAAGAAATCGAGAGAATAAACAACCTCACAACCCAGCTCGAAGAAAAGGTCGCAAACTCCTCAACAACCAAAGAGGAAACCTGAAAACGGGACACGCGCTTTCACATTTTTGGTTACGCCTAGCGCCAACAATTTTCAATGTCTAAGTACCGTCAATATGGTGTATATAGAAAAATTTTTAACTTGCACAATAGCAACCATCAAAAGACGAGCACAGGGGGCTCCGAACATCAACTCAAAAATTACTGAAAAGCCGGAAAAAATTGTTGGATACGTGTTGCTGCTCATCGGGCTTGTTTTGGTACTTATTCCCGCATGCTTCGGCGTCTTGATTGTTTTCGCAGGCAGTTCCGCAATACCAAAGATCCTTGAGACTCCAAACATTTCCCTTAATGGTGTTGAAATACCAGTAGGCAACGAGGTTGTCGTCATTCCAATTTCTGATACTGACATAAACGAGGTGATGGACAAGATGTTCACTGCAGCCAATCTATGCCTGTTTCTTGTGGTTTCCCTTATTCTAGTGTCCGCGGCTAGTGTGCTGATGGGGAAAGGCGTGAATCTCATAAAAGAAGTGAAACTGAAGGTTGTGAGCAAAGACGTCAGCGAAGAGAAAGGCAGTTGAAAAGAGCGTGAAGACTAGAAAGCAGATGTTTTTGTTCGACGGCTTTTGGTGGATTTTGTGACCGATTTTTGTCAGTTTTAGTCTGCTGGATTGACGGCGTGGGTGTTTTCACTTTTTTAGCCCAGTTTTCGGTTGTATGCCTTTGGGTGATTAGTTTTGGTTTGGCTGTTGCTTTAATGCTACAGATTTTTGGGTTGCTGTTTTCAAACGATTGAATTTAAGGCATATATACCGTCAACATACCGTCAATAGAAAACCTTTTAAAGAAAAAACATCACACGTATCAAATGCGAATTAAAGAGGAAAAGAAAATGAAACAAAAACCTATTACCATATTGGCAACGATAACACTAGTAACATCACTATTAGTTCCTATATTCTTTATACAACTTGCAATGGCGGCAGATCCCTCAAGCTGGTACATGACCGTCGACGGCGTACTAGATACAGACTACTACTCACTCTACCCATATGAGACAGATAACAGCCTAAAAATAGGCTTCTCCAAGTTCGGCGAGTTAATAAACAGCAACGATAACGTTGGACTTGAATACGGTGCAGTTGATCCATTTGCACCTGCTGCTGGCTCAGTTGTATCGCCTATGATTCCGAAACGCATGTGGCTTCAAGGTTGGCTTATGAACATAACATACTACCATAGAACTCAAGGCTGGAGAAACGTCTGGGCTACTGCCCAACACAGTGACAGCATTGACTATGGCAAAGACTGGATACGCACAGACTACAACAACGACTGGTCAACCGCGTATGGCTGGGAAGACCCACGGGATCCTGGTTACCTGATTTATGGTGACCACACCTATGGAGCAACAATGGAGTATGGTGGACGCAAAACGAACGGAACAGCTGCAACAGCACCTATCGAGGTTCTTTATGATGGACCCCGAAAGTTTGTGGCTGTAGCAAGAACCACAATCAACGACCACATGCTCTACAATAGTAACAGCACTTCAAGTGACGTTCAGTTGGTTGAACTAGCGATAACCTTCGAGTTCGACAAGGTGAAGAAAGAAGTTCGCCTGTTTAAAGACGTGAAATCTTTACTCACGTTGAAAGAAGGCGAAAGAATGAAGATCGAATTCAGCAACAGAGGTGAAGTTGACCTTGGAACAGACGCTACAGACTACGCAAGCTACGCCCACTTCTATACACAAGGTGTTGTTGGAGAGCAACTATCGGAAGGACTGCCGACAATTTACAACGCGAATTGGACGCTTCTGCAAACAGAAGACCCCTTAAATACAACGTTTCCGGGTTTCAGTGCTGCTGGTCCATATCCACAGACGACAGATAATGCGACATTTGATATCGCTCAAGCAATTAACCCTACTGCTGGCTACGCGTGGTACGCAGCCTTCTGGCCTAGTTTAAGCGACTGGAGCATAGACGGTTGGGATCAGTGGTGGCACAGCCTCAAAGCAACTAGTCCACACCCCATAGACTTGAGCACAGAGCCCTCCATTCCCTTCTACATAGGCGAATGGGACTTTGTACTCTGGCATGAAGGCGACGCTCTGATGCGGACACAGTTCAGAGGCGTAACCATCTATGGCTTAGTAAATCGCCATGATGCACAAGATACGCAATGGAATGGTGCCAACGTAATTGACAAGGAAGTTCAGTACTACTTGAACGAGACATTTCAACCATGGGATTTGAATGATGCAGTGCACAAGAAGGACACATCAAGATGGGTAAAGTTCTACCCTGCTGGAACTTCTGGTGCAATCGATCTTACACCTGATCCAATTCAGACTGAATGGGACGCTTACAGCACCTTTGCTGAGCGAGTGATATTGTATCCCGCTGGTACCTTGTGGACTAGAGGCATTCAGTATAACTTGACAGCAAGTGGAATTACTCTGTCTTCTCCTGTTCCTGCTGGTTGCCAGTTGAAAGTTTTGTGGTCTGCAAACGACTGGTACGAAACGTACGACGAAACCGCTTTCGGTCCTGGACGCTACGAATGGGTCACTGTGGGCAGAGACGCAGCGACTGTCGATTGTGCCGGCTCAGCAATGGTTACAGCTGCATTTAAACAGAAAAACAAAACTATTGGACTGGCTGGCGAGGACATGTTCGACACGGTGATTGCTAACCAGATGCCCAACATAATGAACCAATTCGGAACAGGCGCCACTATGACCGACTACATGGACACAATTGGAAGAGCCGCACTTAATGACGACTGGTGTACATACTGGCCTGTCGCAAGCTCAAACCTGATCAGTATTGGTGGTCCAATAGCGAATCTGCTAGCATATTATGCAAACGACTTCACAGACGCGATTTACGGTATACCCGGATACGCTGGTACAGCATATTCTGATAAATTGACTGGAATAAGTTGTTGGAACAGAGCATGGGCTGGAACAGATTATAATGTCTACAGTTCAGGTGACGATCCAACAAAAGGTTACGCGGTAATCTCAACATACTTGGACATAAACGGTACCGAAATTTTCGAAGTTTGGGGTCACTGGGGTAGAGATACCTACTATGCCACTCAATGGCTACACGGAGACGCTGCACGAGGCATCAATCCAGGAATACTTCAGCTGCAAGAAGCACCAGCCGGTCTGACATCAATAATACTCAAAATAGACTACACTGACCCAAAGCACCCAACCTTCAGCATTCCTGAATTGCTCGGAACCATAAGCGAACGAGAATGGGTTCACACATACACCAACATCTACACCGGAGCAAACCAAACTATAACTAAAGGCGGAATACACGACCCGTAAAAGCCGACTGCAAAGTCGACAACCCCCTTTTCTTTTTTTTATCTTTTCTAAACTACGTAAATCCACGTTTACCCATACTTCATCTGATAAACCCTGTTTACGGCATCCACAATTTTGTTTTCAAAAACTGAACCGACAAAAACTTTTGCTCTATCACAGGCCCTAACTGAAATCTCATTCCTCAAATCCTCATCAGCTAGAAGCATCTTAACCAGCTGCGCTGCTTCGCTGTCACTTCTGTATGAGAACCCGAATTCTCCCTGTTTCTGATTGAGTACGTCAAACCATGGACCGCCGTCTCTGGGAACAACTGGCACACAACCAGCAGCCATGGCTTCCACAACAGCCAAACCAAAAGCTTCCATATGCTGAGTGTGCAAAAACGCTTTCGCGGAAGCAAGAACGTCAACCAGATTTCCTGAAGGCTGATTGATCAGCAGCTGCACACGGTCTTCAACACCCAAACCCTTGATCGTTTCCATTAGCGCCGCAACAGCATCTTGAGACACTTGATCAGCAAGACCAAAAATCACAAAGTTCCCATTTCCGGCAAGCTTCGCCACTCTTGGAATAAGCACCAAATTTTTTTCCACTCTAAGACGGGAAACAGCAACAACAACGTTACCGCGATCCGCATCTTTTATGTTGCAACCAAATTTGTTCACTTCCACCGGTGGAAACACAACCAAAGAATCGCGCTTAAGATGACGTTTCACAACGCCTTGCGTAAAGGTGGAGTTTGTCAACAAAAGGGCGCTTCTGAACAGCTTGTCCAGTGCCCTCAATCCTAAACTGTACGCCTGAACAATAAACCGCCATAAAATGCCGCTAGAAAAACTGCAGTCAGGATACCTGTGCATGATTCTGATAGGCAAAGCATTGATGTATGATATGTCTGCCACCGAATCCACCAAGTCGCCGTAAGTGTTTACGACAACGTTGCCTTTGCCTTTAATTCGGTGGTAAACAAGTTGCGCCAAAAAAAACGAGAACGTGAAAACCGCTTGAGAAATTTTGCCTCGAATGGGCATCCGCTCCAGAATATATTCTTCCTCAGAAGGGCGACAAAGCGCCCCAAATCTCGCCTCCAAAAACCGCCAATCAGTCCGCTCAACCGTAACAAGCTTAACCCAGTAACCGTGCCGCATCAAAGCTCTGATGGCTGCCAAACAAACTTTCTCTGCGCCTCCACCCCTATTAAGCGAGGGATGAATAATCAGTACATTCATTTCAACCCCTCACCTGGTCTTCTATTCTGCGGCGTCAGCATCAATGATTGTTACCTCGTGAATCTCATGCTCAGTTATCTGCTCCACCATAACGCCTCGGTCAAGGTCCAGCGAATAGGCAAGGGCAACAATCCTCACCACAATCTTGTCATCAACTAGGTGTAGAGGGAGCGATGTTTCCAAGATGCCGCTGGCGCTCAATTCTCCAGAAGCGCCATAAAATGCGCAACTGCTGTCCCAGTACCAACCGTAGGGAATCCATTCAGAGTCCCAAATCGCCTGCAAACAGATCATGAACAGGTCGTGAGCGAGTTGTTGGTCGGTGAGCCAGAATTCTTCATCGCCCATGGCTAGCCAGCCGCCGTCTTCGCCAACTCGTATAAATGCAGGCAAGGTGAGGTTCAGGATACGCTGCTGCTTGGGCAGCATGTAGTCGCCGTACGCATAGTAGCTTAGGGCATGCTGTTCTATGGAGTCTTTGTCGAAACCGAAGGATGATTCCCTGTATTGCAAGCCCAGTGTGCCTGACACCTTCACGGGAGTATAGTCGCCCAGCACGAAGCTTCCGTCTATTATGCTTTCTCCGTCAGATGCGTCTGTAAGCAGCAGATGTGCATCGAACATCTCTTTGGAGTCTAGGGCATGGCGGGATGTGCCGTCGCTATAGAGTATTCTCTTGTACGGTTGCAGCGACCCCACGGTTATTAGGACCGAGCCGTTGTCGTGCATCCAATCGTACAGAAGAGATTTTCCGTATTTTGAGTCGTCTTTTATGAAGCCGTCCTCATTGTTGTCCACGAGTGGCGCGGGTATGGCGTCTCCGATTTTGTTTCCGTGGTTGTCCTTTAGCGGGTTCACAAGGATGAGGATGCACCGTGGGCGTTCATCTGCCAGCTGCTCAAGTGTAGTGTAGTTTGCCTTGTTTATGATCTGGTTGTAGGCGCCAAAGTAGCCGATAATTGCATCAGCTCGTCTCAGGCTTTCTTCTGGCATGTAACGTGAATCGTAGAATATGTATAGGGGAATGTTGGATGTTTCGAATGACCTGTAGGTGAGCAGCAGTACCTGTAATGAATCTGTTCCGTTGCCGTACGCCCCATAGTTTACGTCAACCTTTAAGGAATCAGAGTCCAAGGTTACGTTCACGGCTTTTACGTCTACTTGGAGGCTGGGAGATACTTCAGGCGCTTCTGTTACAAGCTCTGTGGATTGCCCGTCTATGGTCACGAGTTTTATGGTGTAGAATTTGCCCATTCTCCAAGGATACTCCAGTATGCATCGGGAGCTCTCTCCATTCCGGAGAGATTTTTTGTTGCAGTTCCACGTTTGTACGGCTTCGTTGTTGATGAAGAACTGTTGAAGTTCTATTTGGTTGCTGTCAGCTGCAACGTAGAGTTCTATGCTTCTGCTGTCTTGACCAAGCTTGAAGGATGGGTCATAAATGTGGAACAGGGGATTTGCGGGCTTATTTGTTGCGTAGATGGTGAAACCTGATGTGAAGAGCAGCAAAAAAATCAGTATAATTGCTGTTTCTGTTGACCTGCAGAATTTTATGATGTGTTTTATTGCAAACTTCAGCAACTCTTTACCCCTGAATTACCGTCTTTATACCGTCTATAATAATGAGTTGATTAGATATATATTACTGTCTCATCGCACGGGGAACTGATACAGCCGAGTTGGTGCAAAAGGAAAATAAACAAAAAAAACGCCAGAACCTGATTGAATAATATTGCAGCATAAGACTGAGAATCGAAAAAATCAACAAAACCCCAATGTGGCAACACTATTTTGGAATAACTTCCACGTAGTCTAGCCAGGCTGTCACATTCCTTGTAGCATCAAATCCTCTGAATTCAACATTTGCAGTTCGCTGCGGTAAACTAAAGGGCACAGAGAATGTTTGCCACGTAAGCGATTTTCTGAAGTCTTCACCGTGAACCGTGTAGGATGCAATGCTCGAGGTGGGCAGGGATTTTGACCAGACATCCAATGTAAGGAGTTCGTCAACGGCGGTCTGATCAGTTTTTATCCTAAAATTGGCGGTGTAGTTGCCTGGCGCTAACGTGATGTATGGTCCGAACCAAACAATGCTGTCCTCTTTTTGTGACTCAAGTTTTATGACCTTGCCGCTGTCAGATGAGGCGTCGTCCACAATCACAGCATCTATTGTGAGCAACTGTTTTTGTGAAAACTTTATGGCAAGTTTTGTGGTCTCTCCAGTGTAGCCGTTTTTGTATAATTCAAATCCAGGACCGTTAACAAACAATCCATAGATGGTCGTGTTTTCTATGAAGTCGTTGTATATTGTGTCGCTTTCCAGCAGGTCCCAGTAGTAAGCGAAGACAACGTAATCGTAGGATATGCTCTTGAGGTATCTCAGGTGCCCCCTGAAAAGGCTGGGAGACGGTGCATCAAAGGGCGGAATCACGTACGTGTTAAGGTTGATTGCCAAATGTGGAAATATGGTCGCTGTAGTGAGTACTGAGGCGTCATCAGGTATTATTTTTAGGGTTTTGGTAAGTTGGTTATCTAAACTGGAAGGCGTGGAAACACCGTAGTCTCTGAAATACGTGAAATCTCGTGGTTTGTGTATAGGCGAAAGCGGAGAGGCTATCACTGAAAAAATTAACCCGAGCATCAGAAGCAGTAGCGGAAGACGAAAAAGAAACTTGTTCACGCGTTGTGCATCAACAAGGTTCCTTAAATTTTGTACGCCCTCTATCGTCGCTATCACTATGAAAGGCACAGTGAAAGCCAGATACTGAAAGCCTACCTGATAGTAGGGGGGCCAATTACTCGTAACAGAAAGAAAGAGCCACAGGAACGAGGGAAGCAGGGCAACCGGAGCCAGAAAAGAAACAAAGCCGCTTGGAGCAAAATTTAGCAGAACATAAAGAAGCTTGTTTGGAAAATCAAATCGGATTGCCTTAAAAAACAGGTCAGGGTTCGTGAGGGCTTTGGCAGGTAATTCTGCGATGCTGTTGATTTCGAGCAGTTCATAGTTGCCGATGGCAAGCAGTTCTTCTGGGGGATTCGGGTTAAGGGCGTATTTTACGTTGGAGACGATTATTAGCCAGATTATTACTGCTGCGAGAGCAATTAGAGGCAAAAAGGAAAACACTGTTCTTTTTGGGGAAAGAATGTTCTTGATGTCTGCTCTAAGTTCCCATGCCACGTAGATCAAGTATACGCTGAAGAAGTATGCTGCCTGCTCCAGTGTCATTAGGGTCAACACTGTGAAAAACAGGAACATCAAAAGCTTCCTTTTTTTCAGAAAATATGTTGTTGTCAGAACAAAAAGTGGAAAGAACACCTGAGGCGTGAAATCGTACCAATTGACTCCTTGCATGGAAGGGTTCAGCAGGTAAGACGCTGATATGAATAGAGCAGCCACGCGGCTGTTAAGGCAGTTTTTTGCAATCAGGTATGTGGGTACGCTGCCTAAAGCCAGAATCAAAGATTGCATTACAAACATTGTTTCAACCTGCGGTGTTAGAGAAAAGAAGGGAACAAGCGTGAATAGAATGGGGCAGAAGTGGACGCCGAAGTAACTGCCTGTGGGCGAAAAATATAGCTCGACATTGTTTGTGAAGAGTTCGCCTCTTGTTGTGCTTGCTACTGATTGAACGAGTATGCCCAGGTCCCAAGCATTGCTTCTGAAGGAGTAGTGCCGCATTATCGTGAAGTGCGAAAAGACAGCAACGTACACCACTAACATGAGCAGAACAAGGTACTCTGCTACTTCGAGTTTCCACAGTTTTTTTGACAGCACTTTTTCATTCATGCTCGTTATGCTCCTTTAGGACCTAGGCATCACATCACAGAAGCGAATCTCCGTAAATCGGTTGAGTATACTGATTAAATGCTGCAGCTTCAATGGCGTCACTTGCATTCATTATTGTCTAAGTTATTTTATAAATATACCGTCAATATGAGGTAAAAGTTATAGTTACAGAGCCAAAAAGCCCAAAAATTCACATATCCTGTGCGACAACTCAAAGCAACTTCTGAAGCAGCACCAAAGATGGGTTGATTAAGAAGCAAGCCATATCATAAAGCACTTGCTAGGCACGCTGGGGACGAAAGAATGGTTGCAGAAATCAAAATCGATTACAGCCGCTGCACCTGCTGCAAAAAATGCGTTAAAGCCTGCACTTTCGGCGTTTTAGAATGGTTTGAGGAACAGCCCATCGTCACAAACCCAAGCAGATGTTCAGCATGCCTAGAATGCGAATCAAGCTGTCCTGTTGATGCCATAAACGTGAAAGAAAAATAGTGCTGCTGGCAACTTACTGCGGCTCAACCTGAACGGACTTGCTATTTTTCAGTTTTCTTATATTCACTGATGTCCCGCACGATGCACAATACTCCTTCTGGGACAGGATACATGCGTATTTCATACAGCCCCTTTTGTCCATCCTTGAAGACCCGCTCGCCAGTAATAGTGCCGGATTCACGCTTTTCCAGTGTACGCTTGAAAGCCTTAAACTCCTCTGTTTCCTCGACACCAGGGAACAGCTCAGTGATTTTTTTCCCCAGCAAATCATCTCCAGGAAATTGTATCAGCTGTAGCCCTGCATCATTGACTAAAACAAACCGCATTTCACGGTCCAGAACATAGACGCCGTCGGAAATCGATTCAAGCAATAGGCGATAACGTTGCTCGCTTTTTCGAAGCTCCTCTTCCATCCTTTTGCGTTCTGTAATGTTTTCCAGAATCACGGTTACTCCTGGCAGTCCATCTTCAAAGGTTGTTGGAATTATCTTGACGTTGAAACAGTATTCTGTTTTGCCTGCTGAGTAATCCAACTCTTGTGTGAGCTGTTTTCCGTTGAGAGCCGCTTTTAGATTTGAAGTCATTTCTGGGGTGCTGAAGACGGATATGGGGGCGTACTCGATTTTTTGTCCAATCAGTTTTTCTCTTTCGATATTTACGAGTTTCAGAAAATTGTCGTTTGCCTGTATTATTCTGAGGTCTCTGTCTAGAATCAGCAGATAGTCTGAAGAAAAGTCTAGCATGGCAGAGATGGGGACTCTTTGTGAGAGAAAAAACACTTTTGCTGGACCATAAGACCGCATTTCTACATGGCCAGAGATCAGCAGAACTTCGAGGTATTTTGCAACCGAGTTTCTGTTTAGGTCAATCTCTTTAGAAATTTGTGTTACGGTCATCCCTCGTGGGTTAGCTTTGAGAACTTTTGTTATGGCTGACAGTTGGTCGCGGTTCATGACAGTATGTATTATGGGGCACAATTTTTAAGCATTTCGGCTTCGTATAGCGCTAATGCAATGCAAAAGCGAAATGCTTATATCGTGCTCCGGCAATGTTACACGATAGGATGTGCAGTAACGCATGGCAAAGCAAATAAAAAGTCAACACGAACCAAACATGCTTGAGGACCCGAAGCAACTTCACGCCCAAATCATAAAGGGGCTCCGTTACTTCATAGTACTCCAGCTTCTGAAAATCAAGCCAATGCACGGATACCGAGTGATAACCGTTATCCGCAAAAACTTCGGAATATACCTGGGACCAAGCAGCGTCTATCCGCTACTAAAGGACCTAGAGGACTGGGAATACGTGCAGAGCACATGGGAAACAAATGATTATCACCCAAAGAGGGTTTACAGCCTAACTTCTCAAGGACAGAACCTGCTGAATTACATGGAACATTCGGTTGGACACATACTCATGGGCATGGGAATCGCCGGAACTACCCCGTTCGAAGAAGACTAACAATCACTCAATACAATGGATAAAAAGGTGAACTTGGATGCCAGCACTGCCCCTTCGGAACAGTTACTGCACATTCAAGATTAGCCGAAACCACAATCACAACAACGGATGACCAAAGGAAGTGACAAAATCTTGCCTGTAAAAGGATACGATTCAGTGAATCTGCCCTCAGGGCTATACGTTAAAGTGAAAGCGTTAGTTAGGCGCAGAGGCGACTTGGGCTACAGAAGCGTAACAGAGTTTGTGGCAGAAGCTGTCAGGAAAAGAACAGAAGAAATCGAAAACACGGGCAAGCCCGCGTAACTGAGTCAACAGTTTACCATTCAATGTCTTTTTCTGCGATTGTGCTCCAGCATTTTCTGCAGATGGGTAGGCGCTTGTTTCTGTAATAGATGTAGACTTCTATGTCTGTTTTTTTGCATTTTGCGTTCCAAGGATTTTTGCAGCTTTCAGCTGTTTTTGTTAAGGTTGCCATGTTAATCTGTTTCTTGATGATTGGGAACGCATTTAAGCTCCTCGACGAAACGACATCTTATTGAGGGGAGAGCAAAGTGAAAGTAAAACGGACAGTTGTTGTGTTCTACCTTATTTTGTCTCTTGATGTATTACCCAAGTTAACTACTAAGTCTCTTGTGTTTTTTATGTCTTGGAGGTAAACAAATTCGTCTACGCCGTGATAGCAGGTATCGGCTCTGATGGTCCCGTAACAGACCACAGGTATCCCGTTTTTGGCGAAGAAGCTTCCATCGTTTCCCCCAAGCTCCGCAGCATAAGGCAACCGTTGACCCGTAGTCTTCTGTATCTCCTCAGACACGGTCTGCACAAAAGCCAAATCCGACGACGTACAGTAGCCCTGCTGCCGATTCACAAGCTCCAACGATGCCTCACAGCCTGTCTCATCCAGCGCATCCTGAAAGAACGCCATCAGTTCGCTCTCAGCCTGCTCAAGGGGCTCTTCCGGCAACAGCCGACGGTCAAACCGAAACTCGCAGGTGCCCGGTATCACATTCTCTTTTTCTCCTGCCCTGATCATGGTTACTGAGTATCTGCCCCAAACAAACTTTCGGGGAGAACCGGGCGGCGCATGCAACCTTGACTTTTTTGTTTCAATCTGTTTTCTGTAATTATCAAACCATCTAATTAGCTTCATAGCCTCCTCAATAGCATTCTTGGCCTGAAAAGGATAACCCGCATGCCCCTGTTTGCCCTTCACAGTAACTTTTCCCCAGATGATTCCGCTGGCGCCCAAAAACAGGTTCTCTGGTCCAGCATCCACAATCAAGGCTGCGTCTCCTTTCAGTCCCCAATCGCTCATCACATAGTCTACGCCGTATCTTCCGCCGATTTCCTCGTCCACGCCAGCCACAAGCTTGAGGTTAACATCCAACCGTTCCTCGGTTAGCTGCCGAAGGGCTCCCATGACCGCGGCTATTCCCGCTTTGTTGTCTGCGGTGCCTCTTCCATACGCTTTCCCATCCTCAACTGTGAGCTTGAAAGGAGGATACTTCCATCCTGTTCCCGGAGGAACAACATCGAAGTGGGATTCAAGAAGCAGCGTAGTGTCTGAGCCCGAATCAAGGG
>CAZJLG010000013.1:0-14262 GCA_964546665.1 uncultured Candidatus Bathyarchaeia archaeon | reverse complement strand
CCGGATTCAAGAAGACGTTCCCAATCAAAGTGAGCATCCCCGCCAGTGGACGTGAAACCTTAGATGGAATAGACGCGAACGTCTCTTGGTTCATCAAAGCTGTGGTGGGGGTGGAGGACCGCCCTGACCCCACTGGCGAAACAGTTGAACTTCAGGTAATCAGGGCTACAGCAGGCGCAGCCAAAGAGGAAGTGGAGATGGTGCCCTGTGAGTACTGCAAGGCTCTGATGCCTGCAACTTCAAGTTCGTGTCCTATCTGCGGTGCACCTAGAAAGAGCTGAAAACAGGACTTTTTTCTTTAGGCCTGTTCTGTCGGCTAGCCTTTCTGATGCGAGAAGTCAATTTTGGAAAGGCTTATATCACATCATGCAGTGCTACCTTTTCATCAAAAAGTATTACGTGGTTGGTTTGTATGCACATTCCTGACGGCTTCCTGAGCTTGACAATCTGCGTATTAATGTATGCAGCATCGGCGGGGTTTCTGGTCTGGTCATGGAAAAAAGCAAAAAATGCCTATTCCAGCTCCGTGACGCCACTGCTAGCCGTTTCAAGCGCTTTTGTTTTCGCCGCACAGATGATAAACTTTCCAATCCTCTACGGCACAAGCGGACATTTGGTGGGCGGCACTTTTCTGGCAGTGCTTCTTGGACCATACGTGGCAATACTTAGCATGACAATCGTTTTGATGATGCAGGCACTAATTTTTGCTGACGGCGGCTTAACCACATTTGGCGCAAACGTCTTCAACATGGCAATTATCGGCGGATTAAGCTACTTCATAGTTAAGTCTTTCACACGAGAATCCCAAAGCAGCAACAGATTCTTCTTAAGCGTATTCGCGGCTTCATGGATTTCTATGGTGCTAGGGGCATTGGCCTGCGGTTTGCAGATAGGCTTTTCTCCCATCTTCTCAGAAGCTGGAGGCGTAGCCGTCACGGTTCCGGCAATGCTCTTTTGGCACATACTGATTGGGCTTGGCGAAGCGACAATCACGGCAACTTTGCTAACTCAGCTAAAACGTATGCCTTCAACGCTTCTGTCCAGTTTCACAGTTCTGAGAGGTGGACTTGAATGAACGGCCACGTTAAGGCGCTGATTCTCATCCTAGTTTGTCTAGCGGCTTTGATACCATTTGCTTCAGGTGACCCTGATGGACTAGAGAAGGTTGCCGAAACTCTTGGAGTAGAAGAAACTGAATCTCTATCTTCAGGTCTGATGCCCGACTATACTGTTCCAACAGTTGAAAACGCGTACGGTTCAACGCTTGCCGCGGGCTTCATCGGAGTCTTTCTGGTCCTAGGAGCTACTTTGTTGCTCGGAAAAACAATAACAAAACACGACAAACAGTAACCTGTGATTATGTAACGGAGGCTTTTCAAGGCAGCGAAACGATTATAGGACAAAACCTGTTCTGAAGCTGTGATGAATGATGAAGCCGAAAGTCAAAAAACCTACTGAGAAAGAGTTGCAGGAAGCAGAATCTTGGTCAATCTGGGAAAAAGAGGAATCAGAGTTTCCTTGGGAATATTTTGAGAAAGAAACCTGCCTAATATTAGAGGGAGAAGCGGTTGTGAAGACCCCAGAAGAAACCGTCGAGTTTGGCGCAGGCGATTACGTTGTCTTCCCTGAAGGGCTTAAGTGCACATGGGAAATAAAGAAGAAAATCAGAAAACACTACAAATTCGGATAAGCCACAGACCACTTGGATTAGCTGTTTCGCCGCAGTCTTTTTCCGCTTACCCGCAACAGCGCCCGCACTATCTTCCCGTTCTTCAGTAGCTTGTGAAAGAATTCGCCATTTTCGGTTTTACGATAAAAAGTGCGGCTAGATTCCTGAATTTCCTCGACGAGCCTGTCTTTCATCAGAAACTCTGTTACCCAATGCCTAAACTGGGACTCGTTTCCAACTATCTTAATCAAGTCCCACTTCGAAGCTCTACCATCCTTTTGGTCTATACAATCAAGCAACTCCAACGCAATGACGCCAGGTTTTCTTCGTGGAAAAGCCAAACTTGACTCATCCTACGATTTTGTAAGTTTTGATTGAGCTTCAAACAATCTTGAATATTTGCTCCCAAGTCTAAAATAGTTTAGAATCTGGACAGACCCAGCAAACAGCATAACTCCCCCAATAAACAGAGGAATATAAAGACGTTCTTGGATTACCTCAATATTGTATATGATTTCTTGTACACCAAAAAGAAGTGTTACAAGTCCAAAAAAAGATAGTTTTTTACACCCCAAAAAAGGTCTTTAACAAGGTCTGAAGCATCAGTGACCAAATCGTCAAATACTAAATTTAACGCAGAAATTCTTTCAAGATCGTCTCTTTCTTCATGATCCACTGAATCCATTTTAATCTCCCAAAACAAAGTTTCAATGACTGAACTTGAAACGATTTTTCTAGAAATAGTTGGGTCACTAGTTACACATCGCCTCTAATAGAAAGCAAAAAAGAACAAGCGCAACTGATTGAAAGAGAAAGGTTTTATGATTAGTTGGCTAACGTTTTAGCGGGGAATCAAGCATGAGTAAGATTGTTCGTGTTGGAGTCACTTTTCCGCCAGAGCTACTGAAGGATTTGGATAAGGTCGCCGAGGAAATGGGTTACGAAAGCAGATCAAAGGCTATTCAGGATGCAGTTTCCTCTTTCATCACAGATCAGCGGTTACTTCATGAACAGAAGGGAAAAAAGGCGGGCGTACTAGTGATGGTCTATGACCATGACGTCAAAGGGTTAGAAGATGACCTCATCGAATCACAGCACCATCACCGCGACGTCATAAACTCTGTTCTTCACGTTCATTTAAGCGATAAAGAATGTCTCGAAGCTGTTGCCGTTAAAGGCGAAGCTGAGGACATAAGGAAACTGGCTCAAGAGCTGGCAACAAGAAAAGGAGTAAAGCAGCTTAGGTCAACGATAGTCAGCTCATAAGACGGCGCACCCAAACATTCTATGATTCCGTTTATTTTCTAAACATAACTCTCTTTAGGCATTACGCCAAGAACCCTTGTGTCAGAGTATGCCATTATGTGTGGCTAAAGTGAGGTGGCAACTAGAATGTCCGTCAAAAACGTCCAGATAACAGTTCTGATTGAAGACTCCAAAAACTCTACTAAACCTCAGCTCAGGAACAAGCATGGGGTCTCATTCTTTGTCCGAGCCAAAATCGGCGACGACAAAGTGACTGCGCTGATCGATGTTGGACCATCTGGGGAAGCGCTTCTACATAACGTGGATGTGATGGGCGTAAACTTGGAAGACGTTAACGTTGTTGCGCTTAGTCACGGGCACTATGACCATACAGGCGGCTTGATAGAAGCTATGAAACGGATTAAAAAACGTGTCCCAGTTATTGGGCATCCAACAGTTTTTGAGCCGAAACTCTCACTAATGCCACATCTAAGGCTAATCGGTGCGCCTTTCAGCGCCCCTGAAGTTGAAGCAGTGGGGGGTGTACCTGTTCTTGTTACTGATCCAGTGAAGATTGCTGAAGGCATTACTACAACGGGAGAAGTTCCTAGAAGCACCTCATTCGAAACGGTTAGCGGCTTCTGGACAGTCCATAACGGAAGGCTTCTAGACGATGTGATGCTTGACGATCAATCTCTTGTCATAGACGTTGAAGATAAGGGACTGGTTGTCATAGCCGGATGCGCACATGCTGGCATAATTAATACTATCAATTATGCCCAAAAAATAACAGGAAACAGCAGAGTCCACGCCGTTATGGGAGGCTTCCACCTCTGGAGCGCAGACAACAACAGAATACAGGCGACAGTAGACGAACTAGAGAAACTTGACCTCAAATTTGTTGCACCGTGCCACTGCACAGGCAAAAAAGCCATCACAAAGATTGCTGAAGCCTACGGAGACCACTACTATCCTCTGCACATGGGAGATACTATAGAGTTTTAGGACAGCGAACTTCGAAGCTAGTTGTCGTCAGTCTCTTGGGCTGATTGGCTTTCTTTTCTTTGAATATATGCCTTAATCTTTTCCACGATAGCCATGAAGGCTTTTGATGCAGGCGAATCAGGATACTCCATGACAAAGGGGTGCCCCAAGTCTGAGGCTTCGCAGACTCTTGGGTCAAGAGGTATGCTTCCCAAGAATGGAACAGAATATTCCTGTGCCACCTTTTCGCCTCCTCCCTTCTTGAAGATGTGTGTCTCTTTACCACAGTCCGGACAGACGAAACCGCTCATGTTTTCGACTATGCCGATCACTGGGACATTCAGTTGTCTTGCGAAGGTGATGGCTTTTCCCACAACAGTCTGGGAAACCTCTGAGGGTATAGTCACGATAACAACGCCATCCATCTCTGGAAGAAGCTTCAGCACACTCAGGGGTTCGTCTCCTGTTCCAGGAGGCAAATCGATAAGAAGAAAATCAAGCTCACCCCAGGCAATCTCTGACAACAGTTGTTCGATTGCCCTCATCTTTAGGGGTCCCCGCCAGACTACAGGAACCTCTTTGCCTGCCAGCACGAAGGCCATAGAAGCAACTTTCACGCCCAGAGGACCCACGGCGGGAAAAGCGCCTATTGGTCCCACCTTGAGTTTTTTGTCTTCCATGCCAAGCATCTTTGGAACGCAGGGACCATGAAGGTCAGCATCTAATAGTCCAACACGGTTTTTGTGCCCTTGCATCGCAAAAGCTATAGCCAAGTTGACTGCGGTGACGGTTTTGCCGACTCCTCCTTTGCCGCTGATAACCGCTATTTTGTGTTTAATCTTATTCATTCTTGTTCTGAGGGCTGTCTGCTCATCCATGACAGGGGTTTGGATGTTTGCTGGTGCATGCATAAAATCACATTCACAATTCTGTTGTCATTTGTTGTGGTGTTGCAGTTTAATAACAATTTCCTTGTTGAGCAAGGGCTTCATTTGCTTTAACGTAAAAGAACTTAAGGTGCTAAATGCATTTACTCAGCCAAGAAAGTGTTCAAAAAATGGACATAAAAGGATTCATTGACGTTAGTTTCGTGGATTGGGACGGAAAAATCTCCGCAGTCATGTTTCTTCCAAACTGCAACTTCCGCTGCCCCTTCTGTCACAACTTAAACCTTGTTTCTAATCCTGAAAATATTGAAACAATCCCCTTTGAACAGGTGGAAAACCAGCTTGAGAAGCAGAGAGGCTGGATAGACGGAGTCTGCATCACAGGCGGAGAACCAACTCTTCACAGCAACCTGCCGGAACTGTGCTCTCGACTAAAGAAGATGGGTTTCCTAGTCAAACTGGACACGAATGGAACTAACCCCGCAATGCTGAAGGAACTTATGAATAAGGGGCTCATCGACTACGTAGCCATGGACATAAAGGCGCCCTTAACTGCAGAGAAATACTCCGGAGCAAGCGGGGTCGAAGCAGAAAAACTGCTGCAAAATGTGAAGGAAAGCATTGAAGCCTTGCTGGAATCCAGCATTGATTACGAGTTCAGAACCACCGTTGTTCCTACTATACATGATCTGGAGGACATAAAACAGATATGCTGCAGCCTGGTGGGGTGCAGAAAATATGTTTTGCAGAAATTTGACGTCAGCCTCGGAAAAGAAACCCTGAATCCAGAGTTTATGAATTTGAAACCCTTCACAGACGAAGAAATGCAAAAGTTTCTAGACGCAGCACAGAAGCTGATTCCAAACACAAAACTGAGATAAACTGCCTCTTTTGTTCTGTTTCTCAGATTTTGCTTGTAGCTGTGCTGTGCTCTCACCATAGCCTGTGCCACGCCACCCGTGAAAGGACAAATTTTGGGTATCTCGTTATGAGATTGTGCAGGTATGGGATTTATGCGTGCAGAGCAGGTCTCTTTTCGGTGAGAGCACAACATAGTAGGGTAGCCGAAAACTAAAATTTTGAATACATGAAAGGGTATATTCACGCGGAAGTCAGCAGCTAACTTTTACAAGCTCAGTTTTTTCTTCATACAGAAACTAATTGCCACATAAATCTTCAGATATTATGTTGAGAATCAAAAATGATAAAAAGTGTTTAAAAGCAGTTCACAGAGTTTCTACAGCAAAAAAATGACTAAAAAGATGGAAATGATGTCAGTTTGCGGGCAGTTTAACCGTGAATATTGTGCCTTGTCCTTCTTCACTTTCCACTTCGATGCTGCCGCCGCTAGCCTCAACAAACTTTTTACATATAGATAACCCCAACCCTTGCCCCTGTGCCTTGGTTGTGAAGAATGACTGGAAAATTTTGGGCAGATTCTCTTTTGGGATGCCTACTCCTGTATCTTCAACAGTTATAATGACATGTTTATCCGTTGAGCTGACGGCTACAGTGAGGCTGCCTCCATCGGGCATAGCTTGGATAGCGTTCAAGACAAGGTTATCAAACACTCTCTTCAAGGATGGAGGATCAACTGAAAACATTGGAAAGTCTTTATCGATTTTTACAGAAACAGTAACATCATCAGGAACAGAAACAGATGAAAGAACTTCCTCAACCAGCTTTTTTAGGTCTGTTTTGACGGGCTTAACAGTTACAGGTCTAGAAAAGTCCTGAAGGTCAGTGACTATTTTGTCCATGTACATGATTTGGGATTCGATTGTGTTGTAGATTTCCTCCAAATCTTCTTTCTCGATTTGCGGAGGAATAAGCTCTAATTTCATTCTTGCCAGATAAAGCGTGTTAGTTATTACCTGAAGAGGGTTACGAAGGTCGTGACCCACCATTGCTGTAGTTCTGCCTATCGCCGACAAACGTTCAGATTCTAAGAGGCGGTTTCTAACCTGTTTTAGCTCCCCTGACTTTTGTTCAATCACTTCTTCCAGATATTCATGGTACAGCTGCTCAATATCTTCCTTCGGGATTTTGGCTACCAGCCGCTCCAACAAAGTGGGGTAAATCCTGAGATGAACAGCCCGTTCCCGATTTAACCTGAGTGCCAGCTTCAAATTATCCAAAACTTCATCGTCAACAGCTGGGGTGCCTAGCACAGTTTCGTAGACCCAACTAACCAAGGGGTTGAAGCTTTCAATAATTGAAGATATACGTTGATCTTTTGGGAACTGATTAACCGCTTCTTTAGTTTCCTCAATTGAGATTTCGCCATATTTTGTTAAGTTGAGGGCTTTTGTGGTTTGATAAAGCAAAATTTTCCTCTGAAACTTTTGCATAGGAAGCTTATGTGAAACCATCATGAGCAATCTTTTATAGATTTTAAGACAAGCATCAAAATCACTTAAACCATCCAAGCTTCTGTCTTCATCTATCTGCTTCAGGTATTTGCCGCCAGAGATTCCGTAAATCAGATCAGACCTCTTCAGAAAATCCATGTTCCGTGCTATAACCGCATCAAACTTGTCCCCAAGTTGCAGTTGGGCAGAGTTCAGAACACGAAGATAGCTGTCAGTAAGCTTGTCGTCTTTTGCTTCTTCCAAGAACTTTAGATTGCGGTTGATTAATGACACTAAATCCAAATCTTCTGCTTCAAAAGTGATTTCTTTTTCGGAGACAGAAACCTTGTCAGCAAGCAGAGCATGGTTCAAGAAATCCGTGAATTTGAATGACGCCTCCCCAAGATTCGTGTCTATTGTTGTATTGTAGAAGTCTGTTAGAAAAGACAAATAGACTTCCTGAAAGCTGTCAACGCCACTGATTGCTGATGGAATTCGGGGCTCTTTCAGCATGACCGCTGCACCGATGGCGATGAAAGTCAAAAATTGCAAGATTCCACCTAATGGAGGAAAATTTTGATTGATTGTGAGAATATAATTTGTTAGAGGAAAACCTATTGCCTGAAAAAGCGTGAAGCTTACTAAGAGAATAATATATTTTTGTCTTAGTATAGCAGACCTTGCTTTTCTCGTAAGTTCAACAAGAATTATTATTGCCGCAAGAAGGTAACCGAAAAAGACGGCAGTTCCCACCTCAAATGAAAGCTCAGGAGTTATCATATAAGACCAGCCGTAAGAGGTTGGAACAAAGTCTACGGTCAAGAAAAAGAACGTGAAAAACCTGACTAACACAGGAACAAAGACCAAAAGAAGCGACCGTTTTTCCCTTTGAATACTCAACACGGTAAGCAGATATGCTGGTTGACTTAGACTGCTTGTGATCAAAAGGACATAGAAGAAAGCCGCAGAGATTGCTGGAGTGGGAGCTGCCCGTTGAAAAAAGGATGCGAATTCCCATACTGCAGTGAGTAGACCAAAGAGTAAGAAAACTTTCAAGGTCCATGTTTTACTGCCAGAAGAACGCCGAGAAAAGACATACGCTGCTACAAAAACAGCAAAAATTCCGCCTAGAAAATATTGTAAAAGCCAGATAGTTTGAATTGTCTACACCAACTCAAGAACTTCTTAAAGTTTCATAAATCTCCATTCTGTCAGGCGGAATCAACTGAGGAGGCTTGTATTGTCCTAAAGGAGAACCCATTTTTGCCTTCAATGCAGAATACCTTAGAAAGGCTCCGTGCCTGAGGTACTCGACTTTGATGGCATCAGAGGGGTCAGTTATGTTGAAGTCTGTCACGTATTTCTTGAAGTCGTTGTGTACCTCTTTGAGGGCGTTAAAGAGTCGCTGTTCAGCCTCTTTCTCAGAGTATTCCCAAGTTTTTTCCATAATAAACACCAGCTTCTCTCTGGGTTCCACCAGTTTAGCTACCGCCCACTTGTCAGATGCCCTTAATCCCACATTAAACAGTGCCTGAACAAGCGTGTTAGTTTTTATGCGGTAGTAACCATATATGTCGAGGACCGCAGTTTTTCTTCCCTCAAAGGAGAAGATGGGCATTCCATCATCTCTGAAATCGACAACCCTGAACAAATCTTCCATGTCATATCTAAAAAGTATCGAACCAAACGGAGTTATGACCATATCATACGTTTTTCCTTTCTTCAGTTCATCCAGATTCTTCAGTTCGCCTTCTTCAGTCTTGAATTCTAAAAAGCAGCAAGTCAAATTTGGAACCAGATCAGTCTTTCTGTCCGGGTCGCCTCTCATCAGGTTCCCAGATTCAGTAGAACCGTACGCATGCAAGGGCTCAAAATCAAATTCGTTCTTAAAGAAGTCGATGTACAGCTGCGAATCCATTCCTCCAACGATTATTCCCTTAAGAGGCAGATAATCGGTGATCCGCTTCGCTGTTTTCCCTTTTATTTTTAGCTGGAGAAGCTTGAGCGACAGCAAAAATTTCTTTAAGCCAAAACTCATTCCACGATGATACTCCGAAAACAGTTCTTCTGGGTCAACAAGATACTTGCATATCATGTAAAACATTGACCCTATGCCACCCGCCACATCAATTTTTTTGCCTTTCTCGACGGCTTTGATTACATACTGAAACTTGTCTTTCATGCTCTGAAGGTTATCGGTGATATCCATTGGCGGAAGTAACTTGAAATGTCTCTGAAAAATGTCTGCTCCCCACCCAGAAATGTAGGGTATCGGCGCCGTAATGTTTAGGGCAGTGTCACCCTCTTTTAGTTTTGTTTCGCCCCAATCATTACTACATGCAATCAGAATAGTAGAAAGGGTTGCTTGAGAAAAGTTTTCCCAGAAAGTTTCTCCAGCAGCCACCCACTTGTTTTGGCCCGTGCTACCGGTAGTTGTTGAGCAAAAATAGAATGGTTCAGTCATGTATTTGTCAAGCGATGAGCCCACTTTCTTGCCGATGCGAAGATAATACTCGGAGAGAGGTTCATTGTCTGAGCGGGGGGTTGCTGTTGTTGCTGCAGCTAGCCTTTGGGCGAAGGAATGCATCATCGGATAGTCGGCATAGATTGTGACTGGAACATCTTCGAAGCGCTTAGCAGAGAGTCCCATTGTTCGGGCAAGGTCTGTTTTTTTCCATTTGGAAAAACTTTGCTCAAGATTTTCAATGCTATGTTCCATCTGTTCTTGGAAAGACTTGTCGTAGAAACTGCAATATTCATTCCAAAGGTTGTCGCTAGACATTTATGAATTAAAAGCAATGCACGTTTATTAACTATTACGGATGATTAAAACAAGAAAAAATGAACAAAAAACATCACACCAACAAAACGACGTGACAACCATTTTATTTGTAGGTAAGCATTTCGGAATAAATCCGTTTTCGCACCATTAAGAAGACGACCAGCGTCACCACAATTGAAAAGAATATCGTAGCAAAACCTATGAAACCGCCTACGTCCTGCAACAGTACTTTTTGCCCAACCACTGGAATGAACGTCAGCAACACTATAAAAATTGCTTGCAATATGACATCAATTGTTCCTTTGATGATCCATAAGCTTTGTTCATACGCATTTTCATTGTTTTTGACGTTTCGGTCCCCTTTTGGCGGAACCCCTGTACGGTATGCTCTAAGAAGGGTGAAAGGAAGATTGGCGGCGATTACATAGCCGATGAGGGAGAAAACACTACTTGCTTGACGGATGGGAGACCGATTCAATTCAGTAGTAATGCTAAACACAAATAATCCAATAGCTCTGACAGCAAACCAAATAGCTACTATTCCAACAAGAAACAGCAACAAAAGAAGTGAAAACTTTGCCCGCTCTTTTCTCCTGTTTTTCAGGTCAGCGACAAAATCGTCAGGTAGCCTTAACCATGACACGATAATTCCTGTCATAATCAGCACAGAAATTTCGCGCCAATCAATTCCAGTTTCAGCGGGCAAGTTGCCGGTAAGGTTGAATAAAGAGTTAGATTCAAAAATCACTACAAGACCAAGTGCCAAGATCAAGATGACACTTGAAATAATTCTAACTTTTTTCCACTTTGGATTCCACATATTTTCATCGAAGAATTTCTTGGTTTGTCCCTGTTCACTCATACCGTCATAACGCATCCATTTGAGTTTTTAGAGTTTTCAGTGTGCACGATTTTTTAGCTCCAAACCCAGAAAAAGTTGTCAGAAATAAAGTTTACTACATGTAATTGTCTAGTGTTAGCCTGCTCCAATTATGTCGATGTTGAAATTGAAGGTTTCTATTCCGCTGATGGTTGACTGCACTGATAACGTGAATGTGACGGCAATCACTTGGTTCGGACTAAGGGTTTGGCCCGCATAATCCCAATCTACAGACATATAGTTTTCTGCTGTGGAAGGGGTCCAATTTGTAGCAAACATTGTCAACGTAACATCACTGCTTCCTTCATTTCTTAAATAAAACGTTCTTGAGATAGCCTGCCCAGGCGTTATTTGTCCCCAGTCAACAGTAGAAACAGTCGTTGTGCAATATCCGTTAGTATAAACGCCTACTCCAATAGTTCTAATTGATCCATAACTTTGCAGACTGGTCTTGGTCGACGTTTGTCCTATAATTGAGGTGAGTAGAAACATGTTGATAATAAAAAATGCTAAAAGGGTTAAAGCAGCAACCATTTTTCCCTTCTTGAGTATTCTCCCAAGGTTTAGCCCACGCATTTTCCGACTTTTAATTGAGGCTGAAGAAAGAAGGTCATGTATTTTTTCTCTTTTTGGTGTTCTCGCAAAGAAATTTAGCTCACCTATTTTGATGGCAACTCTTTTGACATGGCTTTGCCTGCAAACAAGGTTCCTGATTTTTATTCTAACTTTTCTTCCGAGTTGCTTGTTCAACTCTTTTTCCTCAAGGGAGTCATCTTTGTTTTCTAATGAAGTTAAGCGTTTTTGCGAAAACTTCTTTCGCATTTAGCAAACTTTCTTTTGCAACAAAAGATTAAATGTAGCGCATAAAACAAGGCAACATGGTAATTAAATCTTGAATTATAAACAATAAATCGTATATGTGTTATGGTGTTCCAAAGTATTTACCAGAGAACCATACAACATTACGCTCCTCTGAGAAACCAAAAACATAGGACACCGTACCAAATGTGAAGGGGAACTGAGATGAAAGAGGAAAACAAACTTATAGAAGCGGGCTTTGAATATGTGCGATATAAAAGGGAAGCTCCGGTAGTATAGTCCGGTTAAGTATGGCGGCCTCTCGAGTCGCCGACCCGGGTTCGAATCCCGGCCGGAGCACCAAGCTCTTTCTTGGCTTAGTTTTTTGTAAAAATTATTGTTTTCAACAATGTACTTCTATTAGGAGTCTAATATGTTCAGGAACTGGAAGGCATGGTTTTCTTGTGTGGAAAAACAGAAAAACCATTTTTTCAACAATCTTCTGCTATTAGGCTCCTAATATGAAGAGGTTATGTCTTGCCGAAAAATCTCTGTATGATTCATACGGAGACATCCATATTTCAGCTTCATATATTTTAAATGTGTTTTTGGGTATTTCTTTTTACTATTAGGTAACCTAAGGTGTGAGGCAAATGACACAAATCTTGGATGCTCTGCTTAGTTCAGGGGTATTAATACCCGCAATGTGGTTGAGTTTAGGCTTTGTTATTGCATGGTTTTTGTTGTCAGCGAAACGTAATGTTCCGTTGACGCGGGAAGAGGCTGAAACTCTCTGGAAGTTCCATAAGCAGAAGACGCAGTGCGGAGCTAGGAGTTGGGTTGAGATAGTTCAGGACGATAAGGTAGTAGGGTTTGAATGCGAATGTGGGCATAGGCATATTCAGACGAAGCATCTTATCACCATAAACGCTTAGACGTACATTCGATTCAGCACAGTTTTTCAGTGAGGCATATTAAGAGTAATATACCTGAGGCAACCTATTTCTTATGGACAGATAAAATGGTAAAACGAAAGCTGATTTTTCTTATAGGATTCATTCTTATATTGTCATTAATTATAACAGGTTTCAGTTTAAAATGGAGTACAGACGTCACCTCCACTCTACCTGGAGAAAGCACAGCCGACGACACAACTGATGATAACACGGACACTGCAGCTGAGGAACCAGCAAACGAGGAACCGACAAAAGAGGAGCCAACAAAGGAAGAGCCTACAAACGATGACAGCACAACGACCGATGACGATACAGACACTACATCTGAGGAGCCTACAAATGAGGAACCAACAACCGAAGAACCGACAACCAATGATGACACGACCACAGACGACGATGCAGACACAACTGAAGAACCAACCACTGAAGACCCCACAACCGAAGACCCAACAACAGACGACAACACCACCGACGACGACACAGACAATACACCAGACACAACCACCGACCCAGACGACACAACCGACGACACAAGCAGTAACTACTTAAACCTCACAATAGCTGAAGCAATAGAAAACAATGAAGACACACATGAAGATGAAGAAGATTATGTATGGGACAGCTCAGACGTCATTACGGTAACGCTGAACACCGATTCCATCAGCGTCGATGACGAAAACGCCGCCATAATTGACGGAACAACTGTAACCCTCACATCTGCAGGCACCTATGACATAAGCGGCGTTTTGGCTGATGGACAGATAATCGTAGACACCGATGACCAAGAAGTTGTAAGACTCATTCTAAGGGGGGTCAACATCAGCAGCAGCACAAACGCTCCTGTTTATGTCGAAAACGCAGACAAAACAGTCATTATCCTCGCTGACAACACAGAAAACTATCTAGCAGACGGAAACAACAATGAAGAAGGCGCTACAATTCTTAGTAAAGATGACCTCACAATCTGCGGTAATGGCGCACTCACAATATATGGAAGTGCTAATGACGCCATACAATGCAATGACGGACTCATCATCAAAAATGGGAACATTACGGTAACTTCAGTGGATGACGCAATTAGGGGCAAAAACTATCTGGTGATTAAAGGCGGAACCATCACAGTAAACTCTGTTGGCGACGGCCTAAAATCAGATAATGCCGCAAACGAGGGCAGAGGCTACATCTCCATTGAAGACTGCACCATAACCGTTACTTCTGCTGAAGGAGACGCCATCACCGCCCAAACCGACCTTCTGATAACAGGCGGAACCTTCACGTTAACAAGCGGCGGTGGAAGCGCCACAGCACCTGACGACACAGTATCCACTAAAGGTTTGAAAGCTGTGGTCTGTATAGTCATAGATGGGGGAGATTTTTTCATTAGTTCTTCTGATGACGCAATTCACTCAGATCACCTGTTAGTTATAAACAATGGCACATTCGAGGTTTCTTCAAGAGATGAAGGGGTGAACGCATTATCGTCAATCGAAATCAATAACGGAGCAGTCGTCATAACGAAATCTAATGATGGAATACAAAGTGGGAACGTCACCATTAACAACAGCGACATTCAGGTTACTTCAAGCGACGACGGAATTAGCAGCAACGATATCCTAGTTATCAAAGACGGAAACATCACAGTAAACTCTGTTGGCGACGGCTTGAAAGCAGACAACGACGAGAATGAAACTAAAGGTAGCATCTTAATCG
>CAZJLG010000012.1:0-14807 GCA_964546665.1 uncultured Candidatus Bathyarchaeia archaeon | reverse complement strand
GTCGACGTTGAAGACAAAAAAATAGCTGACGTAACCATACTGGAGAACTCTGCAGTATCGTATCATCATGGAGCCGGACCCATCGCAGTCAAAATGTTGGTGGATGAAGGTGTTCAGGTGGTGCTTGCCCATGAACTTGGAATTGGCGCATCTGACCTGCTAAAGCAGCATAACATAACTGTTATACCCGTTAAACCCGGCACAAAGGTTGCAGACGCCACCAAAAAGGCGCTGCATGCGCCCCATTAACTCGGTATCAACTTTTATTACAGTTTTTTCTGTCGCACATCTGTTTTGCTCTGAACTCTTTTTGCTGTTTTCCACGATTTTCTTACGAAGTCGGGGTAGGAGCCAAAATTTCTTATCCAGTTTTCTAGGAAGCTTATTGTGTTCGGGTCGCTTGGGTAGCCGCAGCCTATGTTGCCGTGTTTCTTTTGTAGGCGGCAGATTTCTTTGTCTCGTTCCACCTTGGCTAGAATGGAGGCTGCTGAGACAACGGGGTACTTTACGTCTGCTTTGTGTTCTGACACTATTTTTAGGCTGAAGGTGAGGCTTTCTGCGATGTGTTCTGCGAATCGGTCTGCCAGAATGTCGGAGGCGTCCACATAGACTATGTCTGGCTTAAGAATGGTTATGGCTTTAGCCATTGCCTGAGCTTCGAGACGGTTAAGTTTGTGTAGTTTTCTTTTGCTTTCAACGACACGATCAATTTCAGCTGGAGACAACCATACTGTGTGGTGGATGATTGCCAGTGCTTTGATTTGCGTGGCAAGTGTTTCGCGTTTCTGGGGCGAAAGGAGCTTGGAATCTTTCACGCCCAAGTCCTTTAGTTTGGGCAAATCCTGCTCTTCGAACAGGACGCCTACTATGACTAACGGTCCGATAACGGGTCCGCGTCCAGCGTCGTCAACTCCAGCGACCAGCATGTTCAAAACCTTTGTTAGGTGAATAGTGTGTGATGTCAAATATTTCTTTTTTAGTGAGCGCGTTTGCGTGAAGGCTGATTTAATTAAAATAGCGCTACTCTATAGTCTTTGTGGGAGAGCCTATGTCGTACCTGATTGTGCTTATGACTGCCTCTAGTAGGGAAGAAGCCGTGAAGATAGTTCGTGTCTTGCTGGAGGAGAAGCTGATAGCCTGCGCCAACGTCGTAGATGCTGTTTCTTCCTTTTTCTGGTGGCAAGGAAAGATAGAGGAGGAAAAGGAGGCTTTGGCAATTATGAAGTCTAGTGAAAAGCTCTTCAAAAAGTTGTCACAGAGGGTGGCGGAGCTTCACAGCTACGATGTTCCTGAGATTCTGGCGCTTCCCATAGTGGATGGCTCACAGTCTTATTTGGATTGGTTGAAGGATAGCCTTGAATCGGTGAAGTAGAGTGGCTAGGAAGCCTGTGAAACACGCTGAACAGATAGAAGTCATCTACGATGCGGGGCACTGGAAGCTTTTGAGGCAATTACGGTCAAAAGCCTTAGACATAATGGAGACGCTGGAAGCCTGCCATCTGAGCTCTATTGTGCATGGTAGCATAGCCCGCGGCGACGTTTCAGAAACAAGTGACATCGACGTTTTCATGCCAAGCCCTCCATCATCCTTTAGCATAGAAACCTGTCTTGAGCGGTCCGGTTTCACGGCTATTAATCGGACGGTTGTGCAGGCAACCCCTATTTACGCCTTGAAGGCGCTCATCGAGTTAGACACGCAAACTAGTCTGTCGTTTCCTTTGGTTAAGCTCCGGTCGGTGGAGAAGGAGTTTTACAGGTTTGGAGGCGAAGCACGGCTTTCCATGCTTAAGGCGGGGAAGCGTGTTTTGGGTGTGGATAAGAGGCTTATGCTAATCGAACCCACCAAAGAAGGACACATAGAGAGTGCTGTTGTTGGTCAAGAGGATGCTGTGGCTAATCTTTTGGGCGTCTCCCTCAACACGGTGCTGGACCGTGTTCGTGCTCTTATACGCCGTGACGAAATTGGACGAACAGGGGTCTTCATCGAAAAAGAGTTGGCTCCTGATGAAACTTTTGAACAAGCTCTGAAGAAACTGGCAGACCAGAATCCTGCAGTACGCAGACGTACAAGATTCTACAAAAAATAGACATAGGGTTAAAGCATAAATATTGATGCAGTTGATAAATGCATCCATGAAAACACATGTACAACTGCCAATCAGAGTTTTTGAGGAAATTAATTTGTGCGCTCGCAAGAACAGTGTAACCATGAAAACTTTTGCTCTGGTTACATTGCTGTTGGTTTCAGCCACAGTTTTTGTTTCTTCGAGTTTTGTTTCTCAGGTGAAAGCAGACGGAGATGTGATTATTTTGTCTGACACGCTTTACCAAGATTATGGTAATGCGCCGTTCTCTGTCGGCAAAGGCGACTACAATGTTGCGGGTGAAGTGCAGAACATTGGCGATGAGGCTTTGCACTTCAACATCACAGCCGTCTTCTATGACGCTGACGGAAGCATCATTGGTGATTCGTTTTTATCTGATAGGTTTTCTGGTACTTCTCCCTGTTACCTTCATGTTTTGTTGCCTGGAAGACGATCACCGTTTGCAGTGTGGTTTTCTAGATTTGACGAGACAGGCAATTTCAGGGTAGTTGACCACTATAGCTTGGAGGTGTCGACTTCACCAGCAGAGGATTTCCATTCGGGTTTAGCGATAGTATCTAATAGTTCACATGAGGCTGGCTCATCATTGTATATTGAGGGTGATGTGAAGAATATAGGAACCGACTACATTGAGGGATACAATGTTTTTGCAACATACTACAAGGAGAACGGAGACGTCCTGGCAGTGTCAATGGAGAGTACCGCTTACACTTTGGTTGATCAGTCTAATGGCAAGAGCGGTTTTCCGCCGAATCAGACTTCCATTTTTTCTGTTTCACTCAATGGCTTCAATGAGGGCGGAAGACTCGAAGCGATTTCTAGATACGAGTTAACGGCTGAAGGATATAATTACAGTCTATGGACCAATGATGGACAGCTAATCAGTCCTGAAGTAGTCTATGTGCTGGGCACGATTAATGAACCTGGGTCGAATCAGACTGATGATTTTCCATACGGCATTTTAGGAGCAGTAGCTGTGGCGATAGCTCTTCTGTTGATTGTGGCGTTTCTTATGATGAGAAAACGAGGGAGCGAAAAAAGCTCTCACACATCCACCAAATCACAATAAAAAAGCTCATACGCATTATCACATAGATAATTTTTTAAGTTAAACTGAACACACTATCACTTGCCATTATTAAAGGGGGATTTCATTAATTATGAAAAGAATAGTGAATACTTTCTGCGCACTAATGCTCTGTGGTCTAGTCTTGCTGATAACTGCTGGGACCGTCATGGCAGCTGAGCCAGGTTACGAAAGAACATCATATCTCACTCAAGTGGTTCCCACTATTGATGGGATGTGGACCTCTCCGGATGAATGGACTGACGGCGAAGTTACTTGGATAGGCACAGATGTTGCTTTCAGAAGCACATTGGACTCTGGCATCACCAGATGGATTGTCGAATTTTACAGTGACACCACCGACGACCCTGGCGACTTTTGGCGCTTTTGCATTGACTATGGGCAATACGGAGGTTCTTCTCCTACTGGTTGGAAATTCGAGATTACAGGACACAACAACATAGCATGGTACGTAGGAATGGGAACCGGGTCGGACTGGGCTGTGTATACGGTAAACGAGGGTGAAATGGATTGGGCTAATTCGTTGAGCGCTTCACCGACTAATAGTACGCCGCACTGGATTTTAGAATTCCAGATTGACAAAGATTCAGGGATAATCCAGATGCACGATGTATGGAATTTTCTGTTACAGGTCAATGATGCAAGCAATCCCGTGTTTCTAGCTTGGCCGCCCACAGACCCGAACGTCCCAGACGAGTGGGGAATCGAATACTACTCTACGGAACCGATACCTGAAGGCTTAACTTTCGGAGTCATGGCGTTGCTATCGTCCATTTCCGTGATTGTCGGCTACAAATACTTCATGAAACGCAAAGAAACCAAAAAATGAGGCACAACAAAACAGGTAAGCCAGTTTGTGATACCCTCCACACTCCCCTTTTTTATAAGGATAAAATTTAATCCCCCTGACGGACGCAACGGACGGACGGGCGAGACGGTTATCGTTTGTTTGGGGAAGACCATTTACGGTTTATTACATGTATACACGGTTTAGGTACTATACCTTTCCTGTACCTATATCCATGTACCAGAAAGGAAAGAGAAAGGAACAGGAAGGTATCATACAGAATACAATAGAAAGAGTATGTATGTGCTAAATCGTGTATACACTTCAAAGTAACTATGTATGATCGAAAACGAGTATACACACAAAAAACTACTCTTGTTTTTTTGATAAACTGCTCTGGGAGTTGATCTGTTTCTCTCTCTAATGACAATTCGTTTGATATTTAACATCAGCTAAGTGTGCACATTAGACTACGGAGGATTTTCAAATAACTTTAGGTTTTTTTTGCTCGCGCGCTCAGCAACTGCGCGAAATTCCAACCAGAAATACTATAATATGAATAAGTTGTAATTCAACTGGATGATAGCAAATGGTGAAGGAAAGAATCCCTGAGGGTGGTGCAATTGAGGATACTGCTGAATGGTCAAGTGAAAAATATAGTGAATTTATGAAAAATAAACTTGGTAGAGAATATAGAAATTTTGTTAACCATATTCTGAAATCTCAAGTTTTAAGCCCTCCTCGTAATGCTAAATGTCTAGAAATTGGACCCGGACCTGGTTGGATAGGAATTTGGCTTGCAGAAAAACGTCCTGATATCCAGATAGTAGGTTTAGAGCCTTCTTCAGATATGAGAAGGGTAGCAAAGGCCAATGCAGAATCTTGTGGAATCCATCAAAGGATAGAATTTATTTCAGGTGTAGTAGAAAATCTAGAAAGCTTTTCGGATGGCGAATTTGATTTTGTGTTTTCAAACGAGTCCTTGCATCATTGGACTGATCCAGAAAAATCCTTTTCAGAAATTAAGAGAGTTCTAAAACCTGAAGGAAAAATATTTGTAAAGGATGGAAAACGGAACTTAAATTTAAGGGAAAAGTTTGTAGTAAATGTGCTTGGTAGATTTATGGCTAGAAAAATGTGGAAACACTGGAGAAACTCACTAAACGCAAGCTATACTAGAAGCGAATTATTGGGATTCTTGAATGCCGTTCCAAATCACAGTTGGAAAGTGCGATCTACTTTTCTATCTCTAACAATTGAATCTCAATAGATCACGAATGCACGCGCAAGGATTATTGAAGTTGGTTTGCCAAAAACCAATAGAAAAGACAGATGGAAAACTTACGAACTGAATATATGATTTATTGAGGGTCTTCAAGGTTCTCTTTTTCAATCGTATATTACTTTATGATGGTAATTTTTTCTCTTTTGAGTTTTTGTCCCTCATACAGTAATTGTCCCTCGTACATCCATGTACATTCCTATTCCATTATGGTACCATCCATATATGGGGGGTAAAAAGTGGTATACTACCCGTCGTCCGTCGTATGGCCCGTCGTCTGTTGTTGGGATAAAATTTAATCCCAAACGCGTAAGACGCATACATAAAAAAGAGTGAAAGACAGAATTAGTCATAGTTGTAAAGCTTAAACTATATATACAACTTCTTTTACTGCTATCCGATTTGTTGAATATCACAAACAGGAAATAAACCATCAAATACAGATCGGTTTGGTTATTTATTGTTCTTTAGCATGCAAATAATTTTGAGGTGCAATTTTTCATGGTTGATATGAATCTGTTGAATTTGACATTAGGTATTGTTGGTACAATTGCAGGTATGGTTTCTCTTTCAGTGCACATTTGGAGACTTAGGTTAGAAAAACCACGACTATCTATGAATATACTCTCATGCAATCACTACTTTGAAGAAAGTTCACGTATACTATCTTTTTGGAGTCAAATAGAGATCAGAAATCTTGGAGATAGAGGAACTAATCTATTAGGAATGGTACTAAATTTTGAGCATGATAAAAAAAACCTAACAGTTAAGCTTGCACACCAAGACTGTGAAAATGAAAATGGGTCACTAAAATGGATAAGACCCCATGAAACAATAAGAATCCAACAAACAGGATTTACAAAAATAGATAAAAAACCAACAAAACAAATAGAAAGCACATTCATAATCTATCACACACATGGCGAACAAAAAACAGATGGAAAATCACAGATGAGTAGTAGTCACTGACCAATCTTTTAACAAAAATTCCTGCACATAATGTGTTTGCTTGTTTCTTGTTCACATTTTTTTGCATCATAGAAGTGTACAGGCAGACCCTATTAGGGTCCTAATAGCAGTAGATTGTTGAAAAATATCTTTTTTCTGAAATTCAGCAGCACAGCAAAAGAGTTCTGCCCTTTGTTCACACAAACGTTAGTGTTTCAGATTAGGGCATTGGGAATCTTAGTAGGGCGGCGATGCCTCCTAGTGAGAGCAGTTTTGTTCCCGCTTCATGTTCTGTGCTAATGACCATTATTGTTCCTCTTGCGGCTTCAACGTTTTTCATAATCTCCTCTAAGACTCGTCTGTTTTCGTCTGTGGTCTCCCTAAGAGATGAATCCGCAACCAGCAGCTTCTCAACCGCGCCATAAGTGACCGCCTTCTCTACCTCAGAGAGCCCATATGTTACGTCGCATTTACCTTTTCCAAGCCTCGCCAACAGCTCCTCCACAGCCTTCATTTCCTCAGTCACCCGCACGTTCTCCAGAACATTAGAGAGGATGCCTGAACGAAGCGACTCCTGTATCCCAGACAAGCCTGCACTGTTTACTCCCTTCACGCCAACAATCGACTCGGCAACATCCCGGGCATTACTTCTAACATAGTCAACGAAGTCGTCCTTGATGAAGCCGGGACCAATAACAACCACTGGGCTATGCAGAGGCGCCCACGTTTCACGCAACGACTTAAGGGCGCCGCCGAAAAACTCCTGCTTGGCTTTTACCCTTTTTTCTGCCTCAAGTTTTCCCGGAAGCTTGGTTCTCTCCCCCGTTTTCACGTCAATGCCATACTGACGCAGAACAGCCACACAATATTCCTCATCATCCATCGAAATTATGGTGAGGGGCGCAGCCGTGATTTTGCTTGCTCGCTTCAGTCGGTCCAGCTCATGCTTCTGCCACCGTTTCTTGACAATCGTCACGGGCTTGTTGACTGTGATGTCCAGCGTGTGCCGCGAACCATTTATGCTCAACGTTTCTGGCGCATCAACTACGATACCGTTTATCCGCAGCCGATTAAGGACCCTGTCCCAATACAGTTTTTCAACCTGCACGCCCAAATTAACGGGCACTCTTTTTGCTTTTGTTGGTCGCGCATACTCATCGTCCGCTTTAACTTGTCGGGTGGTGCGGGCGTAGACCTCATCCCTTTTGAGAATTACGTTATAGAGGTGCCACAGATCGTCCAGACTCTCTGGCATAACCTTAACGAAGCCCTTCTTGACGTCTATCCGAAAAATCTTCAAAAGAGTCCTATCCTTCCGACAATGGCACAGTGTAAATAACTGCTCACAAAAACCGTTAAAAGCATATTGGAGACTAGACAAGCGAAAACAAAAATGGTTTGAGGAGGCACTAGCCTCCATCTATAGTGTATGTTAAGCCAAGATTTCTTCGAACGTCATCAACTTCACTTTCAAAGGCTGCTTCATCGCTTTTGACACGCGGGCAGCTATCAGGTAGTTGATGTTTCTTTCCGCAGCAATGTCCACGAGCCTCTGAGTTATTACGCCATCGAAGACCACTGTGTCTACGTCCTTTAGCGTTTGAAGTTTCTCCGCAAGTTCTCTTACTGGCATCCGCTCCAACTGCTTCACGTCCTTGTCAAGGAGCACTGCTTCTAACGTTCCATTCAACGCTTGTGCGGTTTCAACGATTTGCTTGGGAACCATCTTTTTCCGTCGTTCCTTTGGCTTCTTCTTTGCGGGTAACGCTGTTACTGATGGTAATGCTGCCACTTTTTCAGCTGCTTTTTCGAGGGGCTTTCGCTCCTTTAGAGCTTTTTCGATTTCTTTGAAGGTCAGGTCCTCTACTTCTTTGCCTCTGGGCGCTCTGGCAACATACTTTATGGTCGTAACTTGCTGAAGCTCTTTGAGAATAAGGTCGCCGCCTCGGTCACCATCAAGGAATGCGGTGGCGTCTCTTTCTCGGCACAGTTTGATTATGCTTTGCGGGATTTTTGCGCCCTCAACAGCTACCGTGTTCTGTATTCCAGCCCTTAACAAGTTGATTACGTCTGCTCTTCCTTCCACAACAATTATGTCCTTTGCGCTGTTGATTTCTGGTCCTGCAGTCAATCCTTCAGGTCCAAATTTTTCAACCCTTTGGAGCCTTAGCATCTCTGAGACTTCTCTGAAAATCTCGTCTGTGCCCGGCATCGTTTCGACAGTCCATTTCCGAAGAACCTCTTTAGCTCTGTCTATGATGAGTCTTCGCCGTGCGTCCCGTACGTCCTCTATTTTGTTCAAAATGACTTTTGCTTTGCATGGTCCTACGCGGTTTATGCTTTCGATGCTTGCTGCGATAATGGCTGTGGACACTTTGTCTAAACTTGTGGGTATGTTTATGTTTCCTGTGGTTTTGTCTTGTTTTGATTCTAAATTAATTTCTATTCTGCCAATTCGCCCCGACTTCTGGAGTTCTCGGAGATCCAGTTCTGGCGCAAACAATCCTTCGGTTTGTCCAAAAAGTGCTCCGATTACGTCCGGCTTTTCAACTACTCCCTCCACTTCGAATCGGGCGCGTATAACATACTTTATCGTAACAGTTTGTGCTGATTTCGTTTCTATTCACCTCAATCATAATATTGTCCCCGTGAAAACTGAGACGAATCTGTTTTAACTCTTCAGTGTCTATTATACTTTACGACTTGACAGTTCTGCCCTTCAAGGTCTCAAAATAGGAGGCTAAACCCTCAATATCTTTGACGTCACGCCCCACTAGACCCAAAAGCGTCCTCCAGAAGAGCAGATTTGGAACAATTTTTACTCCTTCTAGGCACCGAGCCATACGTCCAGTCCACTCTTTGCCACGCCTATCAAAATCAAACAATAGAATGGCTTCCCGTTTTTGCTTTCCCTCTATCTCGCTGAGAACATCCAGAAACGATTTTCCTGAAGTTTTCGCCAAGATTATGTCGCCACTTATTCCCAGCCTACGAAGAGCTTCAACGTCATTTTTTCCTTCCACAACTATCGGAGCGCCATTAGCGGATTGCTTCTCCAACCTTTCTAGAATGCTACAGATTTTTTCTAGCCTTTTCTCAGATTTTGTTGACAACTCATCTACCTGGTTATCTCGATTTTCAGCATTTTTTCTAGCGTCTCTGGGTGTCTATGGAAATGTTCTCGGACAGGCTTCAGGATTTCGACAAGCGATTCGGCTACGCCGTTCTTTAGGTCGAGGGGATGGATTTTGCCTTCGCTGTAAACGGTTGCGAGGCTCTCGAAGCTTTCGAAGGTTTCAGGACCGCCATACTTGGCTGGTCGCGGTATCACAAGAAGGTCTTTTTCGGGGAAAAGTATGAGTCTAGACAGCTCCAGTATGGGGTTTCCTTTCACCAGTTTGGGGGGACAGTAGGCATTCTTTATTTTTGCGGCAATATCTTCTGGGGCATCGTGAACGAGTATGCTGCTTTGGGGGATGCTTTTGGACATTTTGGAACTGATTTCCACGTTCAGGTCCGCGTTTTCGTCAAAGGTTTTTTCTGCTGTTGTGGGTCCTTGCAGCCCAATAAGCAGTGGAGTGTGAAGGCATGAAGGCTTTTTCCATTTCAGCTTCTCCGCAGCGTCTCTTGCCAGCATGTGAGCCTTTCTCTGGTCTATTCCCGAGCATGCCACGTCAAGGTCCATTTCGAAGATGTCTGCTGCCTGCATGGTGGGATAGAGGACCCAAGCTGTTTCGATGTCTGTCATGCTTGTTTCTCGACCCATAACGGGCAGGGCACGCCATGTTCGTTTGACTGAGACGCTTTTAGCTATGCGGACAACTTTTTCCCAGTAATCAACTTTTTCCACTATCTCAGATGCCCAGCGGAACTCCACCTTGTCTGGCCCTAAGCCCAGGGTAGTGAATATCTGTTTAAGGTATTCGCCGCAGGTGCGGATGTTTTCCATGTCTCCACCTAGCTTGTTGTTTATCCAGGAGTGCCAGTCCGCCAAGAAGATTGTGAACTTGAAGCCAGCCTTTACCAGATGCTTGATTTTTGCTGAACACACCAAGCCGATGCCTATGTGCAGTAGTCCTGAGCATTCGAAGCCCCAGTATGCTCTGGGCTGCTCGTTTGTTTCTAGCAGTGTGCGGATTTCTTCGGGAGTTATGACTTCCGCCGTGTTTCTCATTACCAGGTCAATTCTTTTTTGCAGGTCCAAGGGAGTTGCCTCTCATCTTCACTCATTTTGTTCTATTAACTTAAAAGTTCTTGTTGCAAGCGCCCCTTTGCGGGAAAAAAGTGCCTGCTCAAGGGTTATGGGCTGTCTTCGTCATCAAAGATGAACAGGTCATCGATGGTTGTCTGCAGCACTTTTGCGATGTCATGCGCCAACTTCAGGGACGGGTTGTATTTGCCTTTCTCCAGGTACAGGACGGTTTCTCTGCGCACTCCAACCTTTTTTGCCAGATCATCCTGTGTGAGGTTGTGCCTTGCCCGCAGCTCCTTGATTCGCGTCTGCATCAGAGGTCGCCTTTTCTGCTGTAATAAAAGCCTAACAGACCGTATGAGATGCCATTAACGAGCATTATTGCAATTATGGCCCATCCAGCTTCAAGTTCAGGCAAATCTAGAAACTCTGTTCCGATGATTATGAACAATGCTAGTGATATCATGAAAGCGAGGCTGATGTAGTATGTTCCAATGGCTGCTTTTCCAGTAATCTTTGCGGTGCGTTCATCTTGAAGGGGGTAACCCGATTTTTTGTCTCTGTGTACTTTCCACAGAACAAGTACACCAACCAGTATCACGAGGACCGCGTTCGTGATTAAGATTAGGGGCCATGTAAATTCGGTCATTGTCTGTTTTCCTCCTTTTTCTTTACAAGCAAGGTTACGTTTGCCGTAGATATTATGCCGATTCCGGTTATGCCCACGACGGTTGCGATGCCTGTGTGGTCTGTGCCTATGAGGGGTTCTCCGAAGGCCATGATGTATGCTCCGATTAGGCAGGTTGCTATTCCTAGGGCGAAGATGATGTAGCTCAGCTTTTTCAACATTTTTCCCCCATTATTTATTTCTCACATTTTGTTGAGTATTTCTAACTCTATGTTAGATATAGTTAACATCAGATATTTAAGCATAACGGAACACCAAAACAACATAAATGTGAACTTTTTTCAAAAAAATGTGCAGTGCAAAAAAATTCAGAAAAAACCATTTTTTCAATAATGAACTGCTATTAGGACACTAATAGACTTCAAATAGCAAGCACGACAGTGTGAACTTTAAGGATTGTAAGTGTCGCGGGCTTTGGCAGAAGCAAACCAGATAGCACACGCATCAACAGCACACAATAATGTTTGGTCAATTTTTCTTGACTCAACTGATGACTTCTTGGTCAAGGTTTCTTGACAAAAACGCTTTTCAGTTAAGTTAAGACAGAGTAAGGTAGGTAATTCAGTTGGGGGAGCAAAGAACAGCATTAGCGTTAACAGTCATGTTGGTTCTCTTAATTCCTTCAATGGCTTATGCACAAATTACAACATCCTACTACAATGGTGCTGATATCAACCCTGCCGGCTTCGACTTTACCCTTTACAGTCCAAATGATCAGACAGTTTATGCTGACACGATGCTTCTCAAGTTCAACATAACTTGGACTGCATTTGTATATTTTCCCTTTCCGGGCATAGCTCCACCATTAATAGGAGATTACTCTTACAGTATCGACGATGGACCTCATGTTACTATTGAATCAAATCAGTCATCAAGTGACAGGGTAATTGTTGATTCAAAAGGCAATTTTACTATCAATCCATCTTTTTCATATTCGGTGAATGTTTCCAGCTTGGCAAACGGTTACCACGAAATCGTGATAATAGTAGGTTTGTACAGGACCTTTGGCCATGACTACATCAACCAATCTATTCCAATTCAGTTCCAAGTTCAAAACTCATCAACCCCACCAATTCCAGAGTTTCCTTCAGAACTGATTTTAGGATACATCTTAGTTGGCAGTCTGGCGACTGTTTTGTTTAAGAAGAAGGCTTGGAGACAGTTTTCATGAAGAGGTTGGTCGCTGTTTTAGCAGTTACCATCGTTATATTAGGGGTGGCTAGTGGCTTTTTGTTCTATCAGAATAGTGAAATTCAGAACCAAAACATTGAGATTCAGAACAAATTAGATGAAGCGCAGGTCAGTAAAAGTGAATTTGAAAATCAGGTCATGAATTTACAAAACCAAAACAGTGAACTTGAAGCGCAAATCCTTGAACTTGAAAATCGTGTTAATGAATTGGAAAATCCTGTTTATGACGTAGATATCACTTCTTTCTCAGTTGAAGAAACATGGTATAATCCAGTTGGAGTGGCTTTGATTTTCGATGCAAACGTCACAATCAAGAACAACGGAAATAATGATGTTGCTGGCTTAGTCATATTTGTGAAAAGAATGGGCGATGTTAATCATTTACTTGGAGATGGCTATACACTAATTAGTCCTCTAGAAGCAGGTGAAGAAAGGAAAATACACGTTGATATTTTTACAAGTATAGGTGTAGCTTGGTCACATAAACCAATTTTTCATTTAGCCACTCTAAGATTAGGAACTATAATAGTAGACGAATATACATTATCATAGAACTAAAAACCTCTGAGCAACGTTCAGTCGTGAGTATACCCCTTTTCTGTCAAGGATATTCGAGAGGAAAAGTTAGCTCAGATTTACTGCTACCGTGCTTAAATGTTAGTGTCGCGGGCTTTGTGTCCCACGCAACTAACTCTCGCCCTCACAGACGGAGCAAGACGCTCTTCTCAGACGAGCTCTCTCAAACGTGGGTTGGTTTTGCCCGCGCCCACCGTGTCCCATGCCTGGGTTGACCCTTCGTCAACGGTAGATGAAACCATCATCCTCTGTCGAGTCCGTCTGCATGAGCCCGCATAAGGTTCCGGCAGGATTATGCTCCAGCCAAAACTATCATCGCAAATAAGAAACTTGCACAAGGGAACATTAAGCTTTTCTATCCACGAAAAGAACAGTCACTTGCAGTGGTCTATAATTTTTTGGAGGTCCATCTCGAAAGCACCTGTGGGATTTTCTAGTTCAAAATTGTTGAGAACTTCAGGGTGGATTTCTCCGACAACACCAAGCTCCATGCCATCTAAGGATACTGTGGCTGCTCTGCCCGCCAAAAAACTCGGATGATTCGTCTCTTTCACAGTCCAGTTTTTCATGCTAAGATTCATCAGCAAAGCTTCGAGGACGGACTTTATTTCTGTGAAATTGGCTGTTGGATGAGACGAAACTGCTGCGGCATGGATTCTTCTTTCAGTGCCCGTTTCAGTCTTGTCATTTAGTGCAATTACGTCGGAGACTTCAAACATCCGCTGAGGAAAAGTGTGATGTTTGCTGTCTGCCAGATTCTTGATTAGGCTGGGCAGCAGGTCGTTCCGTATTATCGAATATTCCGTGGAAACGGGGTTCGCCAATGTCACAAGCCCCTCAGGTTTTCGGCGCATCTTCTGGTAGTGGTCCACCTCGTTGGCTAAAACAAAATTCAGGGCTTCCACAAAACCTAAACCAACCATAATCTGCCTAACATCCCCAGCCACCACACTGACCCTGTGCGGCTTGCCAATAGTAACAGTCTCCGGAATTGTGGGCGTCAAATTGTAGAGACCGTAACCGATGGCAACATCTTCAACCAAATCGATTTCATGCAACACGTCTGTTCGGTAAGCAGGAATCGTAACATCCAAAACGCCTTTCGCAGCCTTTTCTGCGTCAAGCCTCGACTTCTGCAGCGCCTCAATGGTCTGCTCCTCTGAAAAGTTGAGACCCAAACGCTCGTTAGAATAGCCCACGTGCAGCTTCATCTTCTGCGGAGTGAGGTCTGGAGTAACCAAAACACGGTCAAAGTACTCAACAGGAACAGACTCTACTGTGCCGCCCATATCCGCCAAGGCAGTAACCAACACATTCAGGCTTCTTGAGATAGCATTCAATTCCGTGCCTGTAACGTCGATAAAGAGGTTCCTTGTATCATCGACAACACGAGTCAATTCGCCATTGATTATAGGCGGAAAAGAAAGAACATCTCCATTCCGGTCCACAATCAGCGGATACCTTGAAGCCCAATCCACCTCACCCTTGTATGCCGTCCCCTTCTCATGCTTCTCCAAGACTTCCCTTGGAGTCATTTTTTCTGTCTTGTCCAAAGGAACAAAACTGATTTCGTCAGGAGCACACGTAACATACGAGAAGGGAGGCTCAACAGCATCCAAGTTGTGCACGCCAATAGAAGCCTTTTTCCGGTCTCTGCCAATCATCCAGTGGAGCGCCTCCTGCATCTCCATAAGCTCCCTGATCGCCTCATGGTCGATGGTTATGTCTCGGACAACAGCAGAAACAACGTATGGCCTTACCTCAGCCACACTCCTGTCCACCTTCAGCGTAATGCTTCCTTTTTTCACCGTGAAGGTGGGCATTCCAGTTTCCCAACCCATAAGTCCCCTGTAGGCTCGGGCAACTCCGCCATAGCTGCAAAAATCCACACGATTGGGGTTATACTCGATCTTCACGTAGTCCTCGCCGACCTCTTCGGTGTCGGTTCCCA
>CAZJLG010000011.1:0-15695 GCA_964546665.1 uncultured Candidatus Bathyarchaeia archaeon | reverse complement strand
TAACAACAGTCATCTTCTGGCGTTTTCTCACAAGAGGCGGAATCTCCAAAATCGGCGGCGTAATCCTGTTAGCATCATACCTGTTGTTCCAGTTTTTCATCTGATTCCTTAGAACCAGAAAAAACTGAAGTCGTCTAGTCGCCGAAGGCCTATATTTATTTTTACGCCAGATTAGGTACTGGAATTTTTGGACTCTTTATACTTAGCTTTGAAATGCAAATAGAAAACCTTTTTGAAGTTGTTCTCTTCTGTTATAAAATTGAGTGCATATGGAAAAAGTTTGGGCTGAGCTACGAAAAATTGAAGACAAAGCAGAGCAAATTCGCTCTGAAACTTTGAAAACTTCTGAAAAACTTCTGAATGCTGCCAAAAAGGATGCTGAAAAGTTACTTTCGCTATCAAAAAATTACACAGAATCAGAAGCAGAAAAAGTGCTAAATGCGCGAATTAGGGAAGCGCAGAAAGAGCGTGATGCGGCTATGGAAAAAAATGAGAAACAAATCACGGAATTAAAGGAAACAGTGAAAAAACGTTTTGATGAAGCCGTAGGCACTGTTTTTGATGCGGTAGTGGGGAAAATCGAAGTTTGAGCCAAGAGCAATTATACTCTAACGTCTTAGTCAAAATCGGGGTTGAACGAAGCCGTTTACTAAATAAAGAAAAAATTGAACAGCTAGCAAACAGCAACACCCTAACAGAACTAGTTTCTGAATTTCGGTCAACTATCTATGGAGAAAAATTGTCCAAACTAGCGTCCCCATACTCCACAGCCGATTTAGAAAGAGCCTTTCAAGAGAACTTCATTGAAGTTTGCATTAAACTTGTGAAAAATTCTCCTGAGGCTGTTTCGGCATTTCTGAGAACATATTTACTAAAATTTGAACATGAAAACATCAAAACTATTCTGCGGGCAGTCAGCATCGGTTTGCCTTATGATGACATAAAAAACAGATTATATCTGTCTGTGGAAAAGTTTCTAAATAGACCAGAAATAATTTTGAAAGCGGCTATGGCGCTTCAAGTCAACCTTGTTGTTGATGCGCTGCAGCCCACACTTTATGGTCCACTTTTAGCTACTGGTCTTCAAAAATACAGCGAAAAAGGATCAACGAAATGTTTTGACATTCTACTTGACAAAATGTTTTGTGAACAAATTGTAAAAACCTTTCAGGAAATGCCCAAACAGGAGCAGAAGCTAGCCTTCTCGTATGTAAGCACAAAAATTGACATGTTTAACATTATAACGATTCTTCGATGCAAACTGTTTGGTTATGATTCTCACTGGATCAGGATGGCGCTTTCACCCAATTTTTACGCAATTTCTGAAAAAACAATTGAAGCAATGTTGATGGCAGAAGATTTCCAATCAGCACAAGAAATTGTTGAAAAAAGTCATTACGCAAACTTTTTCGTAACTGCTGAAAGCCCAGAAGAGATTGTTTGGGCTGCTGAAAAAGCCTTAAAGCGTGAACTCTTTGAACATGCAAGGAAGACAAAAATTGGAAATCCCTTCAATGTGGGGGCTGTCCTAGCTTTTATTATACGCAAAGAAATCGAATTGTACAATCTTACTGTGATAAGTTTAGGAATAACTTATGGGTGGAAAAAGGACGATATCTTGAGGCGCCTATTTTTTTAAGGTTAAGATTGTTGTCATTTTTTGAAAATTATTTTTGTGTATTTGTACCTTTGTTTGAATGGGCTAAAGGGTGTGCCCGTTCCATCATAGAATTTGCTGAACCATTCGTAAAAGTGGAGCCTAAGTGTGTGGATAAAGACTATTAATCCTTCAAAAGCCATCACAAAGACGTTTCCACCTATAATTACTATGGCGCCCACAATTGTTCCAATGATTGGCGCTGGAAAAACCATATCCGAAATTGTATATGTGACAAGAATCAGAGCCCAATGTGCCATTAGTAAAGCTAGAATTCGTGCATATGACATTGTGTTGCTTATCAGGCGGGTAACAAGGTCGCCGCTTTCAAACACCCTTTCAATAAAGGACTCATGTATTGTTGACATTTTAGGCGGATGACCCGTTTTTTGTAAGATTTTGACTATCATGGGCTTTCCAACGATTAGAAAAACAAATGGAATCAAAGGCAACAGAATTGGACCCTGAAGCCACTGACCAAAATTCAGTTGATAAGCTACAATTAAGTAGATTCCGCCTGCGTAAAACAGCATTTTACATAATGATGTTGCTATAGCATCAATTATGTTTCCCTTTAGTATGTAGTTAACGAATTCTAAAACAAAACCAGTCATTATCTGAAATATGCCAATGAACAAGCTGAATAGCAAAAAGTCAGTAACATCTTCGAACGGGTCAAACCATAAGGGCGGAAATATGCTTATGCCAAAAAATTCTCCAAAAAGTAATCCTGCAAAAATTGCACCAATTCCGCAGGCTGCAAGAATCCACGCGAAACTACGGATTCCCTGATTATTCTTAACTAGCAAGCCAAGAGCTAATCCGACTGAAAGCAGAACTAGCCCATGCCCTGCATCGCCAAACATGAAACCGAATAACAACGGAAAAGTTATAGCAAGTATCGGTGTTGGGTCTAATTCATCATAATGGGGGACTCCATAAAGACCTGTTATTGTTTCAAATGGCTTTGCGAAAAAATGATTTTTTATCTTTGTGGGAGGGTCTTGGTCCACATCTTGAGATGTTTTTGTTTCATCATTTTTTTCTGCAAACAACATTTTGTCTACTTTGTCATCCATCTTTGTTGCAAAGGCGGAGAACTCTTTTTTGGGAACAAATCCCTTTACAGTCACTAAATGTATGGTTTCCAAAGATTTCTGTTTGCTGATTAATACGTTTGAAATATTTTGTGCAGTTTCTTCTAATTCAAAGAGGCGCTGGCTGTTTTCATCTGCAAGTTTTTCGAAATCACTTAAAATTGCTTTTTTGGTTTGCATCAGTTTTTTTGTTTGATCATCAACAGTTTGTAATGCTTCAGACGTGTTTTCAGGGTATTCTTTGGGAATTTGGAATCTCTCGGTGTCGTGATTTTTCAGAATCTTATCGATTTCTTCTTTATGTTTAGTTGATGTCGCAACAAATACAAATTCTTGACCCGTAGTTACGGCTCGATGATGCACTAGTGTTGGATTGATATTAGATAGTGCTGTTTCAAGCGCAGGCACGTTTTTTGAGGAAATGTTCACAACTGCAACATAAACGAATTGCATCTCATTTAATACGTCTAGATTTATTTTTTCTCGGTTTAGTATAGTTAGCATTTGGTTGATTTGTTCAAGCTTTGTCAGGTCATCGTTAATTTTCTTAAGCGAGTCCGTGAGATTGGCTGTTTTGCTTTTTAATTCTAAGGTTTCTGATTCAACCGTTTTTAGCAGATTTTGCCAGTTTTCGGCAGTGATTTCCGTTTTTATGATCTTTTCGGATTTAAAAATGTCTAGCAATCCTGATTTTTCGGTTTTAAGCTGTGAAGTCAGCGTATTTATGTCTTGGAGTGTTTCTCTGATGCGCCTGAGATGGTCTTCATAATCTTCTTTCGAATCTTGTTTTATTTCTTTAATGTGGAAATTACCAAATTCATCTAAAGCTTCTAATGTTGTGTCAAAGTCTTTTTTGAGACATATTATTGAAGCTTCAGTCATTCGTTCAGGTCGCAAAGTCAACTCCAGAAAACTTTAATTAATGGCATCTAATTTAAACATTTTCAGGAAATTTAAATGCGTGCTACTGTGATTGGCGATTCTGATATGGTTACTGGTTTTCAACTCGTAGGCATTAACGGAGTTAAAGTTTCATCAATCGATGAAGCTCAACATACTCTGCTCAAAGCGGTTGAAGATATTGACGTCGCCGTTGTAATAATAGGTGAAGATTTTTCGAATAGAATGCGAAACACCATTGATGAGATACGACTAAACCAAATCGCACCTCTAATTATTGAACTTCCTGGACCGCATGGACCGACAGGTACAATAGACATATCGCGCATAGTACGAAGGTCTGTTGGAGTACAAGTGTAGGTGCGCAATTAATGGCAAATGTGAAAAAAGGAATAGTGGCCATAGCAAGTGACATTTTAGATGATGTGAAGAACGACTCAGAAAAAATGATTCGAGAAGCCGAAGCAAAAGCTAATGAGATTTTGAAGGAAGCAAAAATAGACGCAGAAAAAAAACATGCCAACCTTCTAGTTGAAGCAAAACAGAAAGCTGAGAAAGAATACAAGAAAACAGAATCTTTAACGGCCATAGAAACGAGGAATATTCGTCTACAAGCAAAAGAGGAACAAATCAACTCTATTTTCGACGAGGCAATTGCTCGCTTGAAAAAATTTGTTGAATCTGAACAGTATTATGATTACCTTTCGTCCTTTATTGAAGAAGCCACCAAAAACATTGAATCTGACAAGCTTGTGATATATGTGAATCCCCACGATAAAAAACTACTTAACAAAGCTACAGTTGAAGATTTATCTAAAAAAACTGGAAAGAACTTGACCCTATCTGAAGACACTCTTGAATGCATAGGGGGCTGCATAGTCAAAACCCCTGATGGAAAGCTGTCACATGATAATACTTTCGAAAACCGATTGCAGGTATTGAAACCAACCATTCGTATTGCACTCGAAAAAATGTTTTTTCAGCTGGACTAAGACATGCAAGTAAAAGGCACAATAATCCAAGTATCTGGTCCAGTTATTGAAGCAGATGGAATGTCAAAAGCGAAAATGCATGAAATGGTTGAGGTTGGAAAGGAACATCTTATTGGTGAAATAATCCGATTGGAAGGTGACGTAGCCACCATTCAGGTTTATGAGAATACCAGTGGACTTAAGCCAACAGAAGAAGTTGTTGGAACCGGTGCGCCCCTCTCCGCAGAACTAGGTCCAGGGCTGCTCGGGAATATATATGATGGAATACAAAGACCGCTAGAATACATACGTGAAAAAACAGGCCCCTTCATTAAAAGAGGAACAAAAACAGCTGCCCTACGCCCAAACAAACTGTGGTCATTCAAACCAAAGCTGAAAGTTGGAACAAACGTAATTGCAGGAGACATAATTGGAACAGTTAAAGAAACTGATTTGATTGAACACAGGATCCTTGTTCCGCCAAATGTTCAAGGAAAACTTGTCGAAATAGTCGAAAAAGGCGACTATACAATAAAAGATACGATTGCGAAACTAGAATCTAATGGAAAACAGATTGAATTACAGATGGCTCAGAGATGGCCTGTCAGAAAACCTAGGCCACACAAACAACGGCTATTGCCAAGTGTGCCACTTATTACGGGTCAGCGAATAATTGACACTTTCTTTCCCATCGCCAAAGGTGGAACTGCAACGATTCCAGGAGGATTTGGAACAGGAAAAACGGTGACTCAGCACCAGCTCGCAAAATGGTCGGATGCAGACATAATCGTCTATATTGGTTGTGGTGAACGAGGAAACGAAATGGTTGACGTTCTCACAAGTTTTCCAGAATTACGTGACCCAAGAACTGGAAAGCCCTTAATGGACAGAACAGTACTGATAGCAAACACTAGTAACATGCCTGTTTCTGCACGAGAAGCCAGCATATACACAGGAATAATGATTGGCGAATATTACCGGGACATGGGCTACGCTGTGGCTCTGATGGCTGATTCAACAAGCCGCTGGGCAGAAGCTTTAAGAGAAGTCTCTGGAAGGCTTGAAGAAATGCCTGCTGAAGAAGGATTCCCTTCATACCTTCCCACTAGATTGGCAGAGTTTTATGAAAGAACTGGAATTGTCAAAACGTTAGGTTCAGACGACCGAACTGGTTCAATTTGTGCAATTGGTGCTGTTTCACCGCCAGGTGGAGATTTTTCGGAGCCAGTAACTCAGCATACAAAACGTTTTACGAGTACTTTCTGGGCTCTAGACAAGGATTTAGCTGATGCGCGTCATTATCCTGCAATAAACTGGATACAGAGCTACTCGGGCTATATCGACGATCTCACAGATTGGTGGGCAGAAAATGTTAGCAAGAGCTGGAGAGAATACAGAGAAGAAGCTATGCGCATTCTACAGAGAGAAGACGAATTGAATGAGATAGTGAAGCTGGTAGGACCTGACGCATTACCTGATAGGCAACGTTTGATTCTGGAGTCTGCAAAAATTATACGTAATGTTTTCCTTCAGCAAAATGCGTTAGACCCCATCGACACCTATTGTCTGCCTGTCAAGCAGGTAAAAATGCTACAGATAATACTTGAATTCTATCATCTTGGAGAGCAAGTAGTAAACAAAGGTGCGCCTCTCTTCAAGGTGACCCAGCTTTCTGTTTTGTCCGAAATCATGAGAATGCGAGAAATACCCAATGAAAAACTTGAGCTTCTGGACGATTTGAGCAAAAAAATGCACTATCAATTTTCAGAATTAGAAAAAGAAGTGGTATAACGTGGTTAATATTGGTTTAGAATACACAGGTGTGTCAAGAATTTCTGGTCCAATAGTTATTGTCGAAAACGTCAAAAACGTTGGATACGACGAGCTGGTTGAAGTAATCACACCTGCCAACGAAAGACGTTTAGGAAAAGTTCTTAGAGTAACAGAAAAAATTGCAGTTATACAAGTTTTTGAAGGAACAACTGGTCTATCCCTGTCAGAAACTCGTATTCGATTTCTTGGCAAAACTCTGGATATACCTGTTTCGGTTGAAATGCTTGGAAGAGTAATGAACAGTTTTGGCGAACCAATAGACGGAAACCCAAAACCATTTTCTGCCGAATTCCGGGACGTAAACGGTCTCCCAATGAACCCAACCGCAAGAGAGTACCCAAGAGATTTTATCCAAACTGGAATCTCGGCAATTGACGGAACAAGCAGCCTAGTCAGAGGACAAAAACTTCCCATATTTTCAGGACCTGGACTTTCACACAATGAACTTGCCGCCCAGATTGCACGACAAGCACAAATCAGAACCGAAAGCGAAGGATTCTACATCGTCTTTGTTGCAATGGGACTAAAACATGATGAAGCAACATTTTTCAGAAATAGCTTCGAAGAAACAGGCGCCATACGAAATGTTGCGCTCTTCCTCAATTTTGCTGAAGACCCTACCGTGGAACGCCTCATCACGCCGAGGGCAGGTTTAACTCTTGCAGAATACTTGGCATTTGAAAAAGATGCCCATGTGCTGGTCATCTTAACTGATATGACCAACTACTGTGAAGCACTGCGAGAAGTTAGTTCTTCGATGGAAGAAATTCCTAGCAGAAAAGGATACCCCGGATACATGTACAGCGATCTTGCGAGCATATATGAACGAGCGGGTCGTATAACAGGTAAAAAAGGTTCCATAACTCAAATGCCAATCCTTTCGATGCCCAATGATGATATAACCCATCCAATCCCCGACCTTACCGGATATATCACAGAAGGGCAAATTGTTTTGGATCGTGATCTAGAGCAAAAAGGAATCTATCCTCCAATAAACGTTCTAACATGTCTTTCAAGGCTAATGAAGGACGGAATAGGTAAAAATCATACCAGAGAAGACCACGCAGATGTTTCCAGTCAACTTTATGCTGCATACGCTCAATGCATGGAGATGAGGTCTTTAGCGTCCATCATCGGTGAAGAAAGCCTTTCCAGTAGAGACAAAGACTACCTAAAGTTTGGAGATCAGTTTGAACAAAAATTCTTGAAACAGCATAAACAAGAAAACAGAACAATTGACCAAACATTGGAGATTGCTTGGGATATTTTGTCTATTTTTCCAGAGGACGAGTTGACGAGAATTCACACAGAATTCCTCAAGAAGTATTATCCAAAACGGAGCACAGAGGAGTAAATCATGCATACTGCAAAAATTCGTCCAACACGGATCAATTTGATTAAAACCAAAAAAACGTTGAAACAGAGCAAGTCTGGGCTTGAGTTACTTGAACGAAAAAGGGACGTGCTGATGAGGGAACTGCGACATTTTACCTATGACGCAAAAAAGCTAAGAGAAGAAGTAAACTCAACACTTGCTAGGGCTTTCCAAAGTTTGGTCGAATCAAAGGTCATGATGGGCTCAGAAACTGTAGAAAATGTTGCTCTAGCCTTTTCGTTAAAAAACAATTTTGTTCTTAATCATAAAAGCATAATGGGAGTAACAGTGCCTATTGTTAATTTGATAAGTGACGAAAATGCAAAACCTGAATATGGTTTCGCTGACACAAGCGTGTTGCTTGACAAAGCTTTCAACGAGTTTTCTGGTTTATTGGAACAAATTGCGCAGTTGGCAGAACTTGAGGGAGCAGTTTTTAACATTGCAGATGACATACAGAAAACTCAGAAGCGTGTTAATGCGTTAAAACATGTATTTATTCCAAAATATACTGAGATTGTAAAGCGCATCGAGCTTGTATTGGAAGAAAAAGACCGTGAGGAGTTCATACGTCTTAAGACCGCTAAGAAGCTGATTACTAGATAGAAAAATTATGGTGAAATGAAATGGAAAAAATAAAAAAAATCCTTATCCCAACCGATGGCTCGGAGTGTTCTTCGCGTGCCGCAGAGGCTGGAATAAGCTTAGCCAAAGTTTTAGGTGCTGAAATCTTTGCGGTATATGCTATTGATCCCATAATCGTTGAAGAGATCACAAAGGGTGTTGGCACCAATGACATTGAGAAAGAGCTGCGCGAGAAAGGTGAACGCTATCTAAACTATGTTGTCAAGTCAGCTGAAAAAGCGGGCTTAAAAGCAACTGCAATTCTTGCTGAAGGAGAGCCTCATGATCAAATCATTCACTACGCCAAAACAAAGGGCATTGACTTGATAGTTATGGGGACGTATGGACGAAGGGGAACCAAACGAATTTTGATAGGGAGCGTTACTGAACGAGTTATCGAGTATGCTCCTTGTCCTGTTCTTGTAGTACGTTAAAGATGAGCTGAAAAATATGTCAAAGACTAGAATAGAAAAACAATATGAAACCTTGGAAAAAGACCTCCACACTATGGCAAATAATGAAATAAAAAACATAGAAGTGGAAGTAAAGAAAATCAAAGAAGAAGCGGAGAAAATTGGAGAAGAATTAGAACACGATGAAGAAAAGAAACGATAAAAACAAAACCTAATGTGTGAATAGAATTTATGTATAAAGGGAGGGAGATAGTTTTGAAAAAAAGAACAGCTGTGTTAATATTTGCAGTCCAATTTGTGGTTTTGACACTATTTTCTGCATCAGCAGTATTTGCTCTTGCCCAACAAGTTGATACCAGTGCTCAAGTAGATACAACAGGCGGCTCATTTGACCGCGTCGGAATCGCTCTAGCCGCTGGTATAGCCGTCGGACTAACTGGTTTAGGTGCTGCAAAGGCTATTGCCGCATCTGGAACAGCAGCCATAAGTGCATTAGCAGAGAAACCTGAAACGTTTTTCAAGAGTTTCCTTGTTGTGGCACTTGCAGAAGCAATAGCAATCTACGGTCTAATCGTAGCCATACTGTTATGGATCAGCCTCTAAAGTTAGCAAGCCTTCCCCCTGGTAATCCATCAGATAAAAGGGAGAGACTGCTAACTTTCCCAGAGCTTTTTTCTGGTCTTGTTTTTTACCTTGGGATAGCTTTTTAGCAATAATATCTGTAATTTTTGGTCAATTATATCCTTTAACTCTAAGGTCCAATATTTGGTTGCTTACGTAAATTTATTTAACTGAAGAGTGAGACTATTCGCTGATTCAAAAAGTAACTCTTCTGAGGGGAAACGTCAACGTGCCTAAACCTTTCGTAGTGATTACAGCAACTGGAAAAGACAAACCGGGTTTGACAACTGAGATAACAGAATTGATCTCTAAGGCAAACGGGAATATCGTTGACATCGAAGCCTTCAGCATGAGGGGACTCTTCGCCATTTTTATGATTGTGGACTGCCGCACAATGTCGGTACCCTTCGAGAGCCTTAAAACTCAGCTCATGAACATAGGAAAGAAGATCGGCTTGGAGGTTACAATAGAGCCTCTGCCTGCTGGAAGACGAAAGAGCGGCAAAAAACTTGTGCTCTTGACGACTCTCGGAAAGGATAGGCCGGGCATTGTGGCAAAGGTTTCCAGTTTTCTTTCTCAGAACAACGCAAACATTGAACGGATACGGATGATAGCCTATGGCGAATTGAATGCCATGGAAATACTCATCGACATCAACGGCATCACACTTCCCATCGGAGACTTCAAGGAAGCCTTAAGCAGAGCCTGCAAAGCGGTTGGGCAGGATGTTGTTTTCCAGAAGGACACAGTTTTCCGTAGACCCAAACGGCTGATAGTCTTCGACGTGGACGGCACATTGATCGACGCGGAGATGATTGACGAGCTGGCAAAGGCTGCGGGAGTCGGCGGAAAAGTCAGCGAAATCACTTCACGAGCCATGAACGGAGAAATCGAATTCAAACAGGCACTCAAAGAAAGAGTTCAGCTCCTGAAGGGCTTAGATGAGAAAGTTCTTGATTCCATAGTCGAAAACCTAGATGTCACGCCGGGAGCAGAGGAACTGATAACCGCCCTCAAAGCCCTCGGCTACAAAATAGCCCTTATCTCCGGAGGCTTCACCCAATTTGTTGAAAAAATCAAAGAAAAACTTGGAATCGACTACGTCTACGCCAACAAGCTTGTAATCGAAGATGGAAAACTGACCGGCGAACTGGTGGAACCTATAATTGATGCGGAGCGAAAGGCTGAGTTGATGCGGGAGATTGCTGAGCGCGAGAATCTTTTGATGGAGCAGGTGGTTGCTGTGGGCGATGGGGCAAACGACCGCTTTATGCTCCAAAATTCTGGGTTAGGAATAGCCCTCTATCCGAAAGAGGTTCTTCAGAAGGTGGCGTCGGGGGTCATAACCAAGGATAACCTTGCTGGAATCCTCTATTGTCTTGGCGCGCCAGAAGAAAAACTGAAAGAGTTGGTTCCAGACAAGAAGCCTCATTCTTGACTGTGGCGTATTGTCTAAAAATAAGTTAACTGCTGTTATTTTCTGAATTGTCTGATTTTCAGTATGTCATTGTTTATGTCTTGGAATGTTTTGTAGATATCTTCCACATGTAATGTTGCCTTTTTTCTTCTGTTCTGGATAAGTCCTGCCGCTAGGACGGCGGCGCCCACAGTTTCGCTTATTGGGGTGGGTTCTGGAAACGTTATCAGAGTAATGGCGATTTTGATGAGCTTAGATTTGTATCCGTCTCTCCATAATTTTTTGGCGTGGTTCACATCTTTGGCCATTTCATTTACGACTTCAACAGTTTCTGAGTAACTTAGCCCTAACTCCTGTAGCACAACGGCCATTCTCTTCAGTTCTTCTTTTTCCACAGTAAACCACATTTTTGTGTTAAATATTAGATGGAGTGTAAGTGTGTTCTAGCACAAAAGCTTTAACGCCATCAAACCTGCTTAAAAATCATTTATTGGCGATTCTGGCAACGAAAAATTTCAGTGAACCATGCAAAAGCGGCTCCGCAAAAAGCTTTTTTTTAACTAAAGCCGCCAACTTTTCCGTCACAAAATTTCAGCAATGGGTGGATTTAATTCCATGTTTTCAGTTTTTCATATCTAATTTAGGCGGGTGGGTCTCTTTAGCAGGTTTGACCTGATGATGGCTCAAAATTTGTTTCTTCTTTTTTGAAAAAATATCATCATTAATTTGCATCGGCAAAGGGGTAGAGGCAATTTATATTCCGTTCTTTCAGGATTTTTGCTGAAGCTTCTGGCTGTCTTTTTTGTGGTATCCGTAGTGTTAATATTTATGGAATGTTAAATCATACGATGAAATTCTTGAGGATGGACGATTGGTGGGGAAACCTATTGGTGACGAGGTTCGGAGTAGACTTCCTCGGTTAACGATGAGTCTGGTTATGGCGGTTATCTTCTTTCTGATAAACTTTTTTGTTCCGCCATTGATGGGCGACGTAACCCTTCCAGGTATTAGCCTCATCAAGGTTGGCACGCTAGTGGGGGCTATTGCTCTGATATTTACAGCTATTTTTCTGATACGTGCCTTGGCTGATGGTTTGGTGCTGAGCGACATTTTTACGGACATTTTTGTGAAGCGGTTGGGAATAAAGGAAGAGAGGTCTCCTAAGCGAGCGGCGAGAGACGCTATATACATTATTGTTATTCTTCTGGTTGCAACTGCTCTTTATCCGATTATATCAACTTTAGATTCGAGCATCAAAGACCCATTAACGATAGCTACTACGTATGTTGCTCTTGCAATAATCCTTATCCTGTTCTATGATATCGGGAGGATTCTCTATAGAATAGTTGAACGAAAAGCAGAATCTGTAGCAAACGGTCTCGCAAAAATGGCTGACAAAAAGAAAAACAGGGAGTAAAATGGACTCGGTTCAAATAATCTTCATTCTCATCTACCTGTTAACTATTCTGCTTTCGGCAACCAAAATCGTTCCCATGTCCGTTGCTGCCATGATTGGAGCTTTGCTTATCGCTTTTTTTGGTCTCATGCCCAACTACCACGTGTTCACTTATGAGGAGGCTCTGGGATTCATCGACATGAAACTAATTTTTCTGCTGCTGGGTGTAATGATTGTGGTGGAAGTGGCTGAGCGGAGTGGTCTCTTTCGTTTCGGAGCATTGTACGCCGTCAAAGTTTCTCATGGAAATCCCAGTGTCCTTTTTGTTTCCGTCTGTGTCATCGCTGCTGCCGTCTCAGTGTTTCTCAGCGACCCAACGGCGATGCTTCTCATAGCCGCTGCCATGGCGACTATAACCAAGCTGTTACGTTATGATCCTGTGCCCTACTTCATTTCTGCCATGGTGATGATTAATCTTGGGGGAACAAGCACGCTGATTGGCTCAGTGTCTAACATGATAATTGGTGTTGATGCGGGGATAAACTTCATATCCTTTATTGGATACTTGGCGGTTTGTGAAATTGCCCTCTGGGGGATAACAATCTTTGTTTTGTATATGCTCTTCAAGGGAAGGCTCGGCGAGAAAAAGGAGCTGCCGAAATATGATCCTTGGGAGAGCGTGGAAGACAAGAAACTCTTCTACCGTTCCATTTTCGTCCTAATCCTTATGATGGTGCTTTTTCTGACCCTGGAAAATATAGAAGCTGTGGCTTTAGGGTGCGCCATCCTTGCCTTGGCGATGAGCGGATCGGATCCCGCAGAGATTTTCAAAAAATTGGATTGGGAAACAATGTTCTTCATTGCAGGTTTCATGTTTGTGGTTGGCGGTTTAGGAAGCTCAGGACTCTTGAACGACTTATCAACCTCACTTTTCCAAACTGTTGGAACCAGCCAATTAGGGGCAAGTATGGCAACTCTTTGGTTCAGTGGACTCGCAAGCACTACGGTGAGTAACATTGCGATTGCCCTAACTTTTTCTCCGATAATCCGTGCAGCTTCAGGGTTAAATTCTCCAGCTGTGTGGTCAGCGTTGATTCTTGGAACGAATCTGGGAGGCGCAACTACCCCCTTGAGTGGCTCTGTGACTATGATGGCTATAGGTGCTCTGAAACGGGAAGGAATATCTATGAGTTTCACGGAGTTCACAAAGGTGGGTGTAATTACGTCGCTTATTCAGTTAGGCTTTGCAAGCTTTTATTTAATTATACGATTTAATTTGTGGACGTGAACAATTTGGTGAAAAAATGGATTGAATCTAGAGAAAAAGCGCCAGAAACCGAGTATGACGAGGCTAAAAGAAAGTTTGAGATGGCTATGGGGAAGCCCTTTATCACCTTGAATGTGGAGATTCCAGTGGGGTTCGAAGGATTCAGCAATCAGTTTCTGAAGCTGGAGAAAGATTATCAGTTCCACGAAGAAGTCAAGGATCTGATAAAGAAGCGTCTCCTGCTTGATTCCCGTCGCAAAAAGAGTCCTTAGCTGACGTCGGCTTCTCTGTTTCTGTGTTTTCTTTCTAGAGTATGCTGTTTTTAGCTTGAACATTTGGTCTATGACAGAAGCCGTTCCATGAATTGGCTGTCAGGATTTCTTTGTGCTAGCTATTCGAGGTCGTCTAGCATTTCCTTCAGGGATTCTACTTCTTCTCGAAGCGAAGCTACTTCGTTCTCTAGTGTGTCGGCTTTCTCTTCGCCTGCTCTCTTGAGTTGCTCTATTTCTTCTAGGAGTTCAGTTCTCTCAAGTTTTAGTTTCTCGATTTTTTCCTTCAAGTCCCCCAAGGTATGCATAAGCCTCCTTTCAATTCCTTTTATCTCGTGGACCATGCCTTTAAGATTTGTTCCTTCTTTTTCTTTTTCCAGAACTTCTAGGAACCTTTTTTCGCATCTGGGGCACATCAGGAGTCCCAGTGTAAACTTGAATCGTTCGCCTGTTCTGTCGGGTCTGCCAACCATGGACCATGTTTTGGTTGGGGCAGCCACTTCAGTTCCGCATCTGGGGCACACCGACAAGTATAATCCTCATTATTAGTTGAGTGTATTCATTAAAAGTTTTTTTAATGTTCTGTAGTTTACTTTGGTCAACTGGGGGGCTTAATCCGTTTTTTGTTTTTGGTTGATTGAGGTTGTGGTGTCATGTTTTTGTTGTTCCCGCTGACATAATGTTCATTTTTCTGTCTGTTTAGGAGAATATATGTTCATTTTCCCACAATTTTTATATATTGGTTTCCAATTATGTCTGTTTCAGTTGAATGGTGGTGAAAGTAGATGGTCGTTGAAAATGTTGAAAAAACCGAATACGAACAGGAAATAAAAGCAATCTATGATGACGCGAACATCAATGACCCATGGTACTTTACACACAGTTAAACCAATGTTGAACCTAAACTTGGAGCTTGGACCATGAAGGCTGACTGTTGCTTGGAAAGCGGAAAAACCAGTAGCCAGTCTGCAGAAAACGAAACAAAATGCTTGGTCTGCGGGAACACCGTTTTTAGAGTTTGCAGAATTACCTCAGAGCTTATCATGTTAACCTGCGAGAATTGCGGGGAGCCGCACATGGTAGGCATCAACTCTGACGAGAATGGGAGCTGCCTCGTCTTCTGGAGCCAAGAAACGGGAATTGAAGACTAAAATAGTTACCATTCAAAGTATAATGGTAGAGGAAGAAAAAAAGATGAAACCTGATGAACAAAGTTTAGCTAAACTCCTGCCTGAGGCTCGTGCTTTGGTCAGCACAGTTGTCAAAAATAATATGGCTGAAGGAATTTTGTTTTCAGCCGGAACTGACACAAGCATAATTGCCTATGAGGCAGTCAAATTTAACCCAGATATTCCTGCGATAACTGTTGCTTTCAAGCAGGGAAAACCCAAGGACACCGAGTACGTCAAGAAGATGGTGGAGTTTCTTAAGCTCAATCATGAAACCCATGTGTTCGATGTGGAGGATGCGATTGATGCTGCAAAAGACGTCGTGAAGGTGCTGAAGACTTTTGATCCCATGGACGTCAGGAACACTGTTCCAGCCTACATAGGACTGAAGGTAGCGAAAGAGAAGGGCATCAAGAGCGTTCTTACTGGCGATGCTTTAGATGAGCTCTTCGGCTATCCTTGGCAGTTTCATCTGTCCGAGACCGAGTTTGCTAAGGCGTTGTCTGATATGTGGGGCGAAATGGCTTTTTCCTCTACGCCTATGGGCGATTCAATTGGCGTGAAAGTGCAGCAGCCCTATCTTGATCCCCTGTTCATGGATTTCGCGAAGAAGCTTCCAGTGAACCTCAAAGTGAACTTTCATAATGGAGAGAAGTATGGAAAGTGGCTACTCCGTAAAGCTTAAG
>CAZJLG010000010.1:0-16149 GCA_964546665.1 uncultured Candidatus Bathyarchaeia archaeon | reverse complement strand
TCAAAGCTATTGAACCATCAGCATCTTTTTTCTTAAGCACAGCAAAGATCATGACTGCAGGTATATCTAGGTCTAGTGCATCACTACAGACACCAACGGCATCGTCCAAAGAAAGGTAGTTTTGTCCTTTTATGGATGGGATTTCAAACTTTTTTCCATCCTCCCTAACGAAAATCGGGTATACCAGATCGCTTCCTGTTAATTCTTTAGGCCTAACCAACCGAATCATTTGCTTTGATCTCTTAATTCTTGTTGTTATGTACATTTTTCTACGCTCCAAGTCTATCCAAATAACATAATTTGTGCAAATATGCTGTCAATATTTCTTTCAGTCATAAGTTATATATCAAAACTATTATGGGGTAAATTAATTATGAAAGATATTGATAACATTTTTGTGATAAAAATTGGGAACCTTTCAATAAGAAGGGCACAAGATTCCATGGGTTTTTCGAACTTGACTCGAAGTGAACAGGATATAATAGATCAGTATGTTCAGAAATTTTTCGTTGCTTCAATGCAATATTATAGAGAGAAGTGTGAGGGTATATCCTCATTTTGGTAGATGTCAAATATTGAAGTTTATTACGGCATTGGCTAATTATTTTTGGATATAATTTAGTGAGCCCTATCACATGGTTCTTATTTCCATAGGGAAGATCATAAACAAACTCGTATGCAACTTTGGCATTTTCAATTTTGCGAACTAAACTAATAGTTTTTTCAACATCATGAATTTCCAAATCTTTGTTTAATATTTTTAATGCTTCATTAGATGCTCCATCAGGCGAAAAATCAAAAAGTTGACAACCTGTATCGACCGCTTGTTTCATCAGCTTTTCGTTCATAAAATCTGGACGAAAACATGCCTCCCATTCTATGTCAAGTTTTCTTTTCTTGATCTCTGCAAGGATTGATCTTGCATGATCAAATGGGACATTGAAAACGGGTTCAACAAAGTAAAACCCATTGATACCGTGTTGATTGACCAGCATTTCAATTTCATCAACCACTTTGGAGGGAGCCCTCAGTCTATAACAGCTGCCCATAAGAAACCTTTGAATACAGTATATACATCTGAAACTACATCCTCTGCTGGACTGTATACCCATTGAATACGAAGTTTTCGGATATTTTGATAAATCAAAACATTCTCTTGAAGGGAACTCTAAAGAATTAAAATCAATCAAGTGCTCCCTTTGGGTTGATACGATTTTGCCTTCCTTTCGCAAGACTAAATTTTTGACCCTTTCGGCATGCTCAAAATTCTTAAGTAGATGCGTGATAGCCAGTTCACCCTCGGAAACAACTCCAAAATCAATTTCAGAGTTTCTTTCCATTATTTCCTTAGCGAAAATTGAAAAACCTGTACCTCCAACAATTAACCGGCTTGAAGGGGCTCTTTCTTTTATAAACTTAATCATAGCTTTGAAAGGCTCATAGTAAGAGCGGCGCGTGTAAGAAAATACAGCATCAATATTTCTCAAAGATACACAAACTATGTCGGGATCAAACTCTTCCAAAATTTTGCCTAAACCAGCCACAGGGTTTGTTTCAACATTTGGATCCCAACCACAAACATCATGCTCCTTCAACATCGATGCAATATATGCCAACCCTAGTGGAAATATTTTTGGTTCAGATTGATCAGCACCAAGATAAGATGTACAAAGCAAAATTCGCATAACAACACCACATTACTCGCGGATTCAATTCATGTTTCGAGAGATAGAGTATAGCCAGAAGATCATTTGTCGGTTAAAGAAAAGCAAAGATAGATACCACTAGGTAACGTTTAGGGTCCGATTTAAGATTAGCTTGTCAAGTATTGAAGCATAGCAACGTTGAATTTTTGATGAATTAGATGTATAATATACGGGAGAGATCAAATCAGTTTGCTTAGTAATTTTTCCTTCCATTAGCGCAGTATTGTATATGGATGTGTAGGGGTAAATTCGAATTCTTGTCAATGCCAAGTATTGAAGCTTATTTCCACAAGTTCTTACAATCTTTGAGGCAACACGTGTAAGACCTACCATTTGTTTCAAGTTGGCTCTAGGAAGATCATACATGAAGTTATAACCAACTTTAACGTTCTCGATTTTACTTATTGTGTCAATTGTTCTGTTTACATCACTAATATCCATATTTTTACCTAAAACAGCCAGGGCCTCATTACAAGCACCATCAGGTGAAAAATCAAAAATGTCACAGCCAGCAGTCAATGCATCAACCATAAAACGTGCATTCATATAATCAGATCTAAACCAAGCTCTCCATTTAATGTCAAGATTTCGCCTCATAATTTCTTGACAAATTTTTCGACCATGTTCACGAGGAAAATTGAATATTGGGTCAACAAAAAAGAAATGTTCAATTCCGTAGTCATCTTGCAGTCTTTCAATTTCGTCAACTGCTTTTTTGGGCGATTTCAGTAGAACATGGCTCCCTTGAAGACAAGAATAAAGACAATAAACACAATTGAAGGCGCATCCTCGTTTCGATTCAATGCCCATAGAGTAAGGAAATTGCTTGTACTTGGACATGTCAAAAGCTTCAAAAAAAGGAGCAGGCAAAGAGTCCAATTGTGGAGATGGCCCCAGTCCAGTAAAATGTAGTTGTCCATTATTTCTAAAAAATAAGTTCTTGACGCGTTCAGGATGTTGGAGATTTTTTAGCAAGTCAACAATAGCAAGTTCACCATTAGACACGATTCCAAAAGTGATTTCAGGATTACGCTTCATTATTTCTTCAGCAAAAACTGTGAAGCCTGTTCCTCCAACGATCAATTTGCTAGATGGAGCGGATTCTTTGATGATTTTTATCATAGACACAAATGGTTCATAATAAGAACTAATATTGAAAGATAGTTGACCATCAATATTTCTTAAGGACACAGCCACTAAATCTGGATTAAAGTTTTCAATCGTTTTTCGCAATTTTTGTAGAGGATTCGTTACAATGTTTGGATCAAAAACCACTATGTCATTATCGCTGATCATCGAAGCAATGTATGCCAATCCTAATGGAAAAGCAATTTTAGGCGTGGCAACGGGTTTACTATCGCCAAGATATTGTGAACAAAGTAAAAATTTCATAAGACATCCTCTTCTTTTTCCAACTATAGGTAACCCACTTACAAACGATGATTATAAGGCTGAGACCGCCAGTAAGAGTATTGTAGTCAATGATTCTCCTAATTTGTCGTTAAACAAATTTGCATTAAGACTTCACTACAAAGCTCAATGATTCTTTCATGGCTTCCCCAGTCTTTTCGATGTCCCCGTTTGAATGTGCATCAGAAATGAAGCAAGTTTCAAACTGAGAAGGAGCAATAAACACACCCTTCTCCAATAATTTCGATTGATACTTCATGAATTTGGTAATATCTGCAGTTTTTGCGCTTTTATAATCGAAGACCTCATTTTCAGTGAAAAAAACCTGACACATTGACGCGATATGATTAATTTGGAGAGACAAATCAAAATCGTGCATCAATTTCTTCAATGAATTTACTATGGCTTCGCATTTCTGTTCCATTTCAGCATAGAACGTGGTTCTGCGGTCACGTAAGATTTTCAGTGTGGCTAACGAGGCTGTGACGCTTATAGGGTTTCCGCTGTAAGTTCCAGCTTGGTAAACTTTTCCGGCGGGCGCGAAGTTTTTCATAATCTCTTCTTTGCCCACACAAGCAGCTATGGGGAATCCTCCGCCCAAGATTTTTCCAAGTGTTGTCATGTCTGGAGTTATGTTATAGTATTCTTGGGCGCCTCCAAGCGCAAGTCTAAAGCCAGTTATGACTTCATCAAAAATCAGGACCACTCCATATTTTTCAGTGATTTCCCTAAGCGTTCTTAAGAACCCTTCTTTAGGCAAAACCACACCAACGTTGCCAACGACAGGCTCGACTATTACAGCTGCTAGCTCATCTTTGTTATTCTTAACTGTATCCTCGAAGTTTTCTGCGTTGTTGTATGGTATCACGATTGTGTTTTTGGCAGTTTCTTCGGGAATTCCAAGAGAATCGGGTGCACCAATAGTGGTTGCGCCTGAACCTGCTTTAACTAACACGGAATCGTGAGCGCCATGATAGCAACCTTCAAATTTTAAGATTTTTTTCTTTCCAGTATAACCTCTAGCCGCCCTTAGTGCGCTCATTGTAGCCTCTCCGCCTGTGTTGACCAAACGCACCATTTCTGCGGAAGGAACAATTTTGCAGATTAATTCAGCTAAATCTACTTCTTGTTCTGTTGGAGTTCCATACAAGGAGCCGTTCTGTAGTTGTGCAGTTACAGCCTCGATGATGGGTTGAGGAGAGTGCCCCAACAACAAAGGTCCATAACCCAAACAGTAATCTATATACTCTTTGCCATCAACATCAACTATTCTCGACCCTTTGGAACATTTAGTGAAAAAAGGGTAAGGAGCAAAAGCCCTTACAGGACTGTTGACGCCTCCAGGCATCAGCAATTTTGCCCGCTCATATAATATTTGAGATTTTGATAACTTTTTATTCATGACTGACTCCCACTACACTCTTTGACTTTAAGATTAAACAAACTACTAGCTGCTAACAACAACTCTTTTTCTCCGTTTAAGGTTGAATCCCTCAAATTTTCGATGGGCAGTTGCAAAATTTTTTCAACCAACTGTTTCGTAAGATTTTCAATTATGACGCTTTGATTTTCGCTGATGCCATTGAGCATTTTGATGGCTTTAGAGCATTCAACGCGTCGAATATTCTCCATATTCCTACATAGAATTGCGATTATGGGTTCAGCCGCCATCTTTTTCAGCATATTTTCTAGGTGATCCAATTCTTTGATAACTATCTCTCTGGCTCGGATAGCCTCGTTCAGTCTTTTTTGAAGGTTGCCGTTAACTGTGTCCCTAAGATCGTCTATAGTTCTAAGATTGACAGTTGACAGAAGACCCACATTTTCCTCAATGCATCTTGGTTGTGAAAGATCAATAAGAAAAAGTGTTGAAGAATCGGTCTTGGTTTTCAAAGCTTCCTTAACCTTTTCACGGGTTAAAAGTGGTTCAGATACTGAAACTGCAGCTATAACCAAATTAACTTGAGGAAGGTAATCGTAAATTTCCTCAAAATTAATAGGTTGCCCTCCAATCTCTTTTGTGAGTTTAACGCTTTTTTGGTAGGTTCTGTTCGCTACGTACACAGATCCAATTTTTCGGTTTAACAGTTCTTTAGTTGCTAATTCTCCAGTTTTTCCAGCTCCAATAACTAAAACTCTAGCAGATGTTGGGTCATCCAAACATTTTTCTGCCAAATCTACGGCTATCGAACTGACCGATACGGAACCTTTGTTTATTTTTGTTTCAACACGTATTTTTCTACCTACATTCATCGCTTTGTTGAAAACAGTATCAAAAACGGATTTTGTGGCACCCGCCTTTTTTGATTCTAGATATGCGTTACGTATTTGGCCTAAAATTTGATCTTCGCCAACCACCATTGACTCAAGACCGGAAGCCAGAAGAAGTAAATGGTGCAAAGCATCTCGATCTTCAAACACTTCAACAACCTTAAGTAGCGTATCTTTGCTAACTTTGGTGGTTTGGCTCCAAAATTTGATCACACGATTAATAGCCGTATTCGTTGAAACGCTGGAAGTTACCAAATGGATTTCTACACGATTACATGTTTGAAGCAGAACACACTCTTCAACAAAATCCAAATCAGTGAGAGCCGCTAACACCTGCTTCGTATTTTTGAAGGAAAGCGACTCACGAAGAGGCACATTAGTGTTCTTGTGAGTCACGCAGAAACTAAGCATCATTTTTCATTCCAGCAAATGAAAAGATTTCAAGGTGTTATTTTATGACAACACTTTTCTGAAATTTGTCCTCAAAAGTTCCAGCGGGAACAAACACGATTTCATCAAGGGTAACGCCAATCCTTGACTTTATGGTATTTCGAATTCTCATCTTCAATAGCTGCTGAACTGTTTTAGGAAGCCCAGTTTTTGCTTCCACATTCAAAATTGCCTCTTGCCTAGGAGTGCTTTTATCAACAATTATTTGGCTTCTGCCAGTGACTTCGTCAAAGTCTTCCAAAATATGCTCAAGCGAACTGGGAAAAATGGCTGTGCCCTTAACTTTGACCATGAAATCTTTCCGATCAATGTCAACACTGACCTTTGGGTGATTTAGTCCACAATCGCAACTGCTGCACCCAGTTAACTCTGTTACGTCACTTGAAAGGTACCGAATTAACGGAAAAGCTTCTCTTTGTAAGGTCGTGACCACAAGTTCTCCTCTCTCTCCTTTTTGGACAGGTTCAAGTGATTTCGGGTCAACAGATTCGACAAAGTGGTAATCAGCGTAAATGTGATGGAAATTAGGGTTAGTTCTGCATTGAACTGAAAATCCGGGAAATTCGGTTGCTCCATAATCGATCATCACTTTATCGTATCCGAATTCCTTCTTAAGCCGACTAGTCTGCTGCATTGTAGGCCTCTCAGTTACGCAAATTCCCATCTTTAAGGAAGAAGAACGCAAATCTTCTCCCATTTGTTTTGCAACTTCTGCGATTCTAAAATGGTAACTGGTAACGGCGTAAAGTACTGTTGGGGCAAAACGCTTGATGAGTTTTACCTGTCTTTCGGTATTGCCTGAGCTAACAGGCAACACGAAGCAACCCAGTTTTTCGGCGCCATAATGAATGGACCAAGCGCCTTGCCATAGCCCATAAGTGGCAGTCACCTGTACAATATCTTGGTTTGTAATGCCATGATAGAATAGCTTTCTGGCGTACGCATTCGCTATAATGTTCAAGTCTTTTTTGCTATGGGCTATTGTCAACGGTGAGCCAGTGGTTCCGCTGGTTTGGCGTATTGTAGCCAAACTCGTCGTTGGAATAGAAAGAATGCCTTCAAAATTCTCTTCTAGCTCTGCTCTTGTCGTAAAAGGAAGCTTAGTTACATCATCTAGACTTCGGATTTGCGAAGGGTTAACACCATGCGCCTTGAATTTCCTCCGGTAGAAACGACTTTTTTCGTATACTCTTTTTATCTGCCTTCTGAAAAGTCTGGTTTGCAGACTCCGAAGTTCCTCAACAGAAGCAGTTTCTATTTTTTCATCCCAAAAAGGTCCCACAACCAATTTCATCACCTATATATCAGAAGTTTAATCATTAACAGTGCTAAGTGCAGTTTTGAAGGTCTTCAAGACTTTGAATAGCTTGAAAATCTTCAATTTTCCTTTCTTTATACGCAACTTTCTCATAAACAAGGATTTTACTAAAAGGTCTAATCCCACCAAGCCCTCTACAACATTGGAAAAGAGCGGAAAATCACCTTCAATAATAACATCCGCGTTCTCCAGCTCGCCTTCAACAAAATCAACTTGGTTAGACGACAAAACAATTGAAAATATCGGAGACCCTCTTAACCTGAACATCATCCGAAGGGTCAAGCCCTCTAATTCATTCTGCATATCAGGTTTGGACCGAAGCACCTCATTTATCTTCAGAAATCTTTCTTGCATCCGTCTGGTATTCAGATACTTTGAGTAAACTGTTGTTGCATCGGGTGCAAACACGTATCCAACAGCAGGTTTATACAAGCGCCTATTCAGTTTAGGGTCAGCAAACATGTAAGTTAGAATAATACCTTTCTCGTTGAATGCCTTTGAAGACCTCAAGAATTTAAGTAGTCCTTTTCCAACTCCATGTCCCCTATGCTGAGGGGCAACTACAATATCGCCTCCAAGGGAGGCTTTTAATGTCAGCTCATTCGTTAATTTGAAGTTTCTAAGTAGCCAATGATTGCAACCAACAACTTCGCCATCCTTTTCCGCTATCACAACCAAGGCTGGGTCAAAGTTGGGGTTTGACAGGTATTTCCAGACCCAATAATTGCCGCCTAAAAAAAATGGAAATGCTTTGTGCACCAAGTTCATAACTGCTGGTGCGTCATCGTCAACGAAGGTCCTGTACGAGTATTCAGGTTTCTTGTCCACAAGTAATCCCTCTATGCCCCTATCCGTAGTCGGTTCCAGGACTGAACCATGGGTCTTTGATTTTCAGCAAGGAAAAGAGCATCAAGATCTTAAAGGTCTTCCAAAAAGGTTTTACCTTGATTTTTGAGTATAGAAATGCTTTCAAAAGTCCTTGTGTTCCCAGAATGCATGAGACAATAGTTGAAACATCAGATTCTATGATGACACAGGAGTTTTTGTCTGTTTTTTGGTTTACAGTTATTGTTCCGTTCTCAATTTTTATGCTGATTTCTTTGTCATAGAATCCGTGAGAGTTTTTTACTTTGATCAGAAGCTCTTCAGTATATTCTCCGAGTTTCTCCTGTTTCAAACCTAGTAGCTCATGAATGAATTGTGGAAAATCTAAAACGTTCAAGAAAAGGCAGGGGGGAGGCTTTTCTGCAAATCCGAACTTTGAGCATACTTCGCGAAGTAGCTGGTCGTCCGTTGGAGCATTGAAAACAATCGAGTCTCCACCAGCGGCTTCAACATATTCTGTGCTCCAGGTTAAGATGGATGAAATTATAGTTTTTCCGTCGTATGCAGGGTCGTAGCAAAATTCCCAGATGTTTCCAGTTTTTGCTACAACAGCATATCCAATTATTTTTTCTCCATAAGTTACAACCAAAATACCTTCTGCTTCCACATCAGGACGATTTATGCAGCTCCAACGCCAATATTCAGCGGTTCTTGGAACAAATCCAGCGTAGTTTTGGTAAACGCGGTTAAAGAGCTGGACAAGCTCGTTTTCGTCCCCCTTTTCGTATGTTCGAGAAACATATTGGCCTGTTTGATTCGTCAATAGTTAGAACTCTCCAGCATATCCCCTTTTCTTGGATAGAAAACTAGAAGATGTCTTTACCCGAGAAAATTGATAAATCAAAGAAGTTCCATGCATCTTTCAAACTTTCCAGTATTTGAATCTCTGGTATTTTATGTCGTTTAAAGATAAAAAATTAAAAAAGGATTAGGCGAGGTCTACCTTAACGGATTTTTTCTCATCTAAGGACTTTTTTATACATTCTAAGAGAATCACTGTGTTTCTTCCATACTCTGGCGAAACTGGTGAAGGCAGATCTTTTTTGATAGCTTCGACGTAACTGCTGATGAGATTGAATGTGGGTAATAGTTTTTTCTTCTTTAGATATGAAGTTCCAAAGCTATACCATTTGTCAAGCAATCTCTTTTTGTCAGCAACAATGTTTTTTATCACATTTCCAGGGGTGTATGGGGGTTCTATTCGTGGTTCAAACATATGGTCGTATTCCCAATGAAGTTGTAGTCTTCTTCCGGTGGTGTCTCTTAGTTCATAGACAGTTTCGGTTTCAAGGGCTGTCCATGAGAGTTCAATAAGGCCGAATCGATCTCCGCTTGTTCGTAGGAGAACAGAGAAATCGTCATACACAGAATACTTAACCTTGCTGCCTAGGGCATAGACTTCTTTGATGTCTGGTAAGAAATTCAGTTGAAGGTATGCATGGTGTGCACAAACTTCCCAGATTATTCCCCGTTGGTTGGGTAAAACATTCCATTCTGGAGCCATGTCAAGCTGTTTAAGGATTTCAAAACTTTCTTTTTGAGTTGTTCTGAAGGAGAATAGGTTAAAATCTCCTGAACTTGCCATGGATTTTGCTTTCATGACGTGCGGTGAAAAGATTTGGTTCTGCCCGATACAAAGTTTGCTTCCATGTTTCTCCACGGCTTTGATCATCTCATCACATTCAGGGACGGTTAGAGCCATTGGTTTTTCAACCAGAATTGATGGAACCGCAGTAGCGGCATCGGCGACTATTTTTGAGTGTGTTGAAGCTGGAGTGCATATGTCTACGTAATCGATTTTTTCTTTTTCGAACATGTCCCAGTAGTTGGAATATGTTTTTTTTATTCCAAATTTTGAGGCAAGATTGTTGGCTCGATCTAGACTTATGTCACATAGGGCAACAACTTCGGTTTCATCCAATTTTTTATAGACTTTTAGGTGCAGTGGAGAAATTCCACCGCATCCTATTATGCCTACTTTCATGATCATCATCTAGGATTACAGTTATTTTTTTAGATTGAGAGCATCCAGTTAAACAGCTGAAGCAATAAATAAGTTATCTGAGTACAACCAACGTTTCAGAGATGTAACGTAGATCGAGTGAAACCAATCCACCAAGCAGTGTTTTTGAATGCACATTGAAAAGGAATTAGAAACGAAATTTTTTTGTGTTTCAGTCTGTAGACAGTAGAAGATTGCAAGAGTCCCCCTATGAATGCCATTGGAGGCAGCATGTTGGGTAAGTTAATCAGATTCTTGTTTTTGTGCACAAAATAGTTGAGGTCATAGCCACGTTTGAAGTACTTGTTGAAAAGCTCTTTCCAGGTTAATCCATGTTTCTCATAATCACTAAATTTCACGTCGATTGTGGTAAGCACCCAACCAGCGTTTCTAACTCGGTATTCAGCATCAAAATCTTCGCCATAACCTGTGATATGTTCATCGAAACAACCCGCCTGCTTTATTGCTTCAACTCTGTAAATAGCGCCTCCTGTTCCTAAGGACTTGAAACGTGATTCTTCAGAACTGTAGTCTCTTAATCTGCCAGCGGCGCGAGAGTAGGTTTCTAGAGTGGCAAGCAGATTGCCGCCTGAATCCATGTCCTGTTTTCCTTTCGCAATTCCTACTTTGGGGTGATTCTCCATGAAGGAAACTTGTTCCGTTAGGTAATCTTTAGACAGTTTCATGTCGCCGTCAACCCAGAGAAGGTATTTGCCTTCAGAGTTAGCGACGACTAAGTTTCTGGCATGACCTAAACCTTTCCAGGAAGTGTGAAAAATTTTGTAAGGAACGTCAATTTTGGAAGCGTATTCTTTGATGGCTGACAAAGTTTTGTCTGTGCTTCCATCATCAACAAAAATTAGTTCCATGAAGTTGTGAGGAAAATCTTGAGCAACAATGCTGTCAACAGCCTCTTTGACCAAGTCTTCACAGTTTCTTATGCACATTCCAATTGTGACGGTTGGTTTCATTCTGCAGATCAACTCCAGAGTTTTAAGAAATGGCACACAACAGATGGCTTAGAGTAAATTGTGGCTTTCAAGTAAGTCCCGAGTTAGTTCTTGTCGTGACTCGTCAGCTTTGTTCCAAATGACGAAGCTTCGTTTTAGAAGTAATGAGATAAGTGCACCCAACAAAATGATGTTGTTCTGTAATGTTTCAACCAATATGCTTCTTGTTTTGGGGATAACCAAGACAAGTGCAATGACGAGAAGAAAAACGGGATACTGAACAACAAGCAAGAGCGTCGCAACTGCTAATAAAACAAAAACTATCGGATTAAAAACGTGAAGAAACATTTCAGACAAAGCAATTCGTTTGGGTAGCACCAACTGGTTCTTCAACAAATAGGCGAAACATTTTGTCCAGATTTGGACCAGCTGGCTACCTCTTCTAATTTTTATGCCAACTTTTCCTTTCCAAGTTGTTGGAAACGGCGTAAAGAATTCCGCTTCAGGGATGAGTATGGTGCGAGCCTTTTTTTGAACAATGTTAAAAGCAGTTCCGGTGTCGTCGCATCCTGTTTCAGAATCGAATTCATCCAAGACAGCCCGTTTGTATGCGCTGAAGCCGCCTTCGAAGATGATTGTTGAATAATATTTTGATTCGCCAAGTCTGACACATGACATGAGTTTGCGGTAGAGCACCTCATTTCTTGTGACCCATGTTCGATCAGGATTTAGTATGACTTCTCGTCCAACGATTGCGCCCACTGTTGGATCGGCTAAGTATTGTAGTGACTTTTCTAGAATGTCGAACTGCCAGAAACAATCGGCGTCAGATACTACGATAACTTCGCCTGTTGCATGTTTTAGGCCGAAATTTAGTGCTTTAGATTTTCCTTTACGTTCTTTTTCTTCTAAAATTTTGATGTTCATTTCAGGGTGATTTTTTGAAAAGTTTTTGACTTTTTCTGAGGTTTTGTCCTGTGAACAACTGTCTATTATGATAATCTGCGTCAAGTTTTTGGGATATGTCAATTTTTTTAGGTTGTCTAATTTGAAGTCTATTATGTCGCCTTCATTATAGGTTGGCACTAAGATGGTGATTAGCGGAGAATAGTTGTTGTCAGTTTTTAGTTTCCAAGGTCTTGATGCTACACGTCGCATGTAAAGATGATATAAACTTGGAAAACCTACAAAAACCGAACATAGAACTAACCAAATAATTAAAATGTCTATCAAAATTGTCCAACTGCTCAATTATTGCTAGTAGATATGGTGTACCAGTTAGTTTTTCAAAAATGATGGGCAGACGTCTCCACTAAGCTTGAAATACAAAGATAACAAACGCAACTGCAATCCCCAAGAGATATTGTGCAAAAGCAAGCTTGAATGAGGAAAGAGCTTCTGCGCTTCTTCTACGCTGGTGTTGTCTTCAATCACCTTAATGTTATCGACATCTCCAACCTTCTCTTCAGCAGCCAACTTCATGTGTCCTACTGACTTGGGGTTGAATCCCGCGATTTTTGCAGCAACAAAATCCGTTGCTACCACGTCATCACCTGCCAGGATAACGCCCATTTTTTTGGGATATTTACCACTTATAATCAAGCCGTCAACTATGCAAATATCCGTTTTTACCATCTTGTTTATGCCTACAATTGTGGCATCAAGGTTGGGATGGTAACTAAATTTTCTTGGTTTCGATATGGCTCCAAACATGTTTTTGAGGGAACACGTCACCCCAACAAGGCTATGGGTTTTTAATTTTGGCACGCTGATTACGAGGTCTGATTCCAGAAGGATTTTATTAACAGGCAAAGTTACCGCTTTGTTTTTTATGTGTACCTGCTTTTCGATGATTTCTCCTTCTTCGGATAAATTCACTAATTTCACATTCTTTTCTTGACATAGCTTCTTATATCCAAGAATCTTGAATGCATGTCGGGTTTTCATTGCAGAGGCATCAGCTTCAGCCACAGAAATGTTAACCCCTTCACCAAACTTGGCTCTGAGATAATCAATAATTGCTGAAATTACTCTGGGATCAGTTGTTTCCCCTGTTGAATAATCCCAATAGTAGCAGAGGTTCGCTTTTATGACGATGGTGCCAACTTTTTCGGGGTAATTATAGTCCAAGAGGTCAAAGGCTCTTTTGACTGCATCATGTATGTCTGTATCTGTGAAGTTTTTTGATGTTGAGGTTATTACAACTTTAGCCACTTAAACTAGCCTCCTCTGTGCGTTTGTAAATGTCATCAATGATTTTGACGACATCAATCTCTTCCTTCAACGAGATAGGAAACTCCGTCTCGTTCTGGATTGAATTACAAAAAAGCTCTAAAATGTGGAAAAATGAATGATAATAGTAAGTATACGACAAATACTTCAGTTTCCTTCCTGTAATTCTTCGCAGCATATTACTGCTAGCGGCTTTGATTGCATGAACACGAAGGTTTTTGGGAGCAAAATTATCTGTGGACTTGTATCCAACAGTTCCATGCAGGTTCACTCTGAAATTAAAATTAGGAAAGACCGTTTTTGAAAACCAGCCAACATTTACGCAACAATTGACGTTGGACTTTGCTGACCGGAGCACCACCATTGCTCCATCCTCCACAGGAAGACTGTATCGGTAACTTAATCTGGAATATTCAATTTGTAGGTCTCCGAACATCCAGTTCATCAAGTCGATTAAGTGGTAACCAAGATCAAGTAATGCCCCTCCACCGGATTGCTCTTTGTTTAGCCACCATTCTGGAACAGGGTGTGGCACACGTCCATGGCCTAACGGTCCATTTATCACCAGATCGGTTGTAGCATAAACGACATCCCCGATTCGTCCATCGTCAACCATGCCTTTTAGCTTTTGGACGCAATCGTAGTACCTGTAATTCACTCCTGTCATCAGCCTAACTCCCGCCTTCTCAATTTTCTTTTCAAGACCTTTTGCCTCCTCAAAACTTCGAGCAATGGGCTTCTCGACAAAAAGGTCCAAGCCCTTTTCTGCAGCCTGAGTTATACAACTTTCTTTAAGGAAGTTCGGCAATGCAATTACGGCAGCGTCTAGTTCTTCAGATTTAAGTAGTTGTTCATAATCGTCATAAGCTGTAACATGGTAATTTTCTGCCATCTTTCTGTTTCGCTTACTTTTGTCTGCAACTCCTACAACCTTCACATCTTTCATGTGTAGAAGGTTCAGAAAATGGAGCTGACCCATGTTACCCATGCCAATTACTCCAACTTTTAACAAAACTTTTCCCTCTTTCCGTTAGGCAATTTTGATTTTTAACAAGGCAAAGTGACGCTGACAAATGTAAACATACTATATGTACGTTTCTTATTCAAGTCTGCTTTTAAGCATCCTAAATGTTTCAAGTGCGTGTTGTTCTTTTGACACCCCTGCCGCTACACCCATTATGTTAGGCAGACTTGCTAGGTAGTCTATTGCTTCTGGGGGGTTAAGGTATCCTGCTGCCAAGATACTTATTGCTATCACGTTTGCTTCATCGAGAGATTTCAAAGCTTTTTCGCACTCGGCTTTTGAAGGGTCCATTTGGAATCCTACCTTATTGAAGGGAGCAGCGATTACCACGTCACTGGAACTGATGTTCCATTCATCGAGTTTCTTTACTAGATACACGAAGTTACGGGTGTTAAATCCTGGTTTTATTCCAAGCTTAAGCATGAACTCTACATACGACTTGATGAGCCAATCTAAGTTAAGGGCTAAGCTCATGTCAGTTATTACCTCATGAAGCAATAGTGACTCCAGATTCGCCTGCTTACCCGCTGCTGATTTTATCCTAGAGATCTCATAGCTCAGGTAAGTTTTCAAAAGAGCCGCAGGGTCCATTCGTATAACGCCTTTCAACCCCGTCCCAATTGCTCTTACATTTCCTGAAAATGTTATTTGTTTAGCAAATCTTTTTGCTAACCCAGGAAGCCCTATCTGAGTAGCCACTCTAACGTATTCAAACGCATAGGGCACAAGAGCATAAAGCCCTGGTCGCTTGTCTCCTTCCCTTTCATGCAGTTTTTGAAGTATTGAAAGGGTTGTTTCACTTACCGAAAACATGAAGCCAGTAGCATCATTCTCGAGCGAAGTTGCAACCAGATTAGCGGCATATTCTGGGTAGGTCATTGAGTTTCCCCGAGTTCTAGCTTGCTCCTGTGAGAGGTGACTTATACCATGGAAGGGGTTGTCACCAACTAGCAAGACCTTTTTTCTGTTGTCACTCATGCTTGTCCAGCTCTAGATTTTACTTGATCAATAATGTAATCAACTTTCGAAGCACTGTAGAAATTGGAGTCTACATTGCGCTTTTCTAGTATTGACTTAATGAAGTGATCGTCTTCGCGGAAATATTCTGGGGCTCCCAGCAGAAACCCGACATGATCGTTAAGGTCCTGTCTATGCCAGACGGATGATTTGTCGCCATTCAACTCTAATTCGATTCTATCGTCATTAACCTTCATGGACCCTTCGGAGCCATTAATCACTAACTCAAACTCGGGCATTCGATAGTTTTCTTTGCACCATGAAATGTCGAAGCTTCCTTCTAAGCCATCAGAACGGTTAACACTAAACTGTGCAGAATCTTCTGAACCCCAATTCACTGGTTGTTCCATTTTAAGAGAGGCAACCTCTAGGTCATCAAAGAACCAAAGCGCCAAGTCTATGATGTGCGCTCCTAAATCTTTGAGAACTCCTCCTCTAGACCCAGACGCCTCTGAACTTTCACTTCCAAAAAAGTCTGACGAGTACGCATAAGCATCAAAAGAAACTAATTCTCCTAAAGCATTTTGAGTTAGCAGGTCTCTAGCCTTTCTGAAGGTAACGGCAAACCGTTTCATATACCCGACCATATTGACTCCAGCAAAACTTTGAGTTAGCTCGCACAGCTTCTTCGCTTCGTCGTAACTTGATGCAAGCGTTTTTTCAGTAAATACGTGACGTGCTATTTTATTCGAGTATATTGTATCCATCACGCCAAAATGGGACGGAATAGGAGTTGCCACGTAAACTATGTCCAGATCTAAGTTAGAGAGCTTAGTCAGGTCATCCACTATATGAACGTCATCAAACACTTTTTTACAAAATTTACGTATCAAAGAACTTTTTTCACATAATGCAGTGAGTTCAACATTAGGGAAAGTGTTCAG
>CAZJLG010000009.1:0-16220 GCA_964546665.1 uncultured Candidatus Bathyarchaeia archaeon | reverse complement strand
TCTTCCTCAGATCTTCAATACGCCCAGCAGACCAGACGTGATAAAGCGGGCAGTAATCACAATCCAGTCTCACAAGTATCAGCCACAAGGCAGAGACCCCATGGCTGGAAAACGAAACACAGCAGAGTCCAGACATGCCGGTCTTGGTATAGCTCGTGTGCCCAGATTAAAGGAAAGGGGACAACGCGCCGCCTTTGCGCCAGGCACTGTGGGAGGCAGATCAGCTCATCCTCCTGAGTCTAAGAAGATTATCAGAAAGAAGCTTCCACGAAAGGAGATGCAGTTGGCTTTGCGTTCAGCAATCGCCGCAACAGGATCAAAAGAGACCGTAGCAGCTAGGGGTCACATGGTGGATGATGTTCCAGATTTTCCGCTGGTTGTTGTGGATGAAATTCAAAGCCTGAAAAGAACCAAAGACATCGAGGAAGCACTCATCAACCTTGGAGTGTGGCCAGACATCTTTCGCGTCAAAGAAAGCCGGAAGGTTAGGGCAGGCAAAGGAAAGATGCGGGGGCGAAAGATGAAACAGGCTGTTGGACCCTTGCTGGTCATAACCAAAAACGATGGAGTTGCTGAGGCAACGCGGAATCTTCCTGGAATAGAGGTTGCGTCAGTGGAGAACCTGAATGCTGAACTTTTGGCGCCAGGCACTCATCCTGGAAGATTGACTGTTTGGACAAATTCAGCTTTTGAGAAAGTGGATACAGTTTTCGGAGGAAAATAGGTTGGACCCATACAAAACTATCAGTCACCCTGTTATGACAGAGGTTACAAGTCGGCTGCTTGAGGCAGAAAACAAGCTTGTTTTTGTTGTTAACAGAAAGGCGACGAAAAGGGACATCAAGGCGGCGGTGGAGGAACTTTATGATGTTGTTGTGGACAAGGTCAACTCCGCCATAACTGCTGAAGGCGAAAAGAAAGCGTTTGTGAAGCTTAATCCGGACTACAAAGCGGTTGACATAGCCATCAAACTGGGTATCCTCTAGAATAGAGGAACTTTGGTTTTTAAGATGTCAGCATCTTCCAAAGTTTTTCCCGCTATAGTTTTTCTGCTAGTTATCGGAGTTTCGCTGACTCTCTTTATTTATCCCCAGTTAGTCTATGGTATTCTAATCTGGGTGATAGAGTCCTTTCAGGCTGGAGGACCGCTTCTCCTTTTTGTTATGATGATTGTCCAAGCCTTAGCTATCCCTATCCCCTCTGAGCTTGTCCTTATTGCTGGAGGCTTAGCCTTCGATTTCCTCATTGGGTGGCTCGTCGGCGCATTAGGCTCAATAGTTGCAGCGGCAATAGGCTTCTACATTGCCCAAAAGGGCGGCAGGGGTCTTGCTATAAAGTTGGTTGGCGAGAGAGGAATCACCTTTGCGGATAACTGGTTTAACCGCTGGGGCTCTTGGGCGATTCTCCTGGGAAGATTTGCGCCCTTCATACCCTTTGATGCGATATCGTATAGTGCGGGTTTGACTTCGATGAAAATGAAGAAGTTCATGATTCCCACAATAATCGGCACTTTGCCTAGGACATTTTTCTACACGATTTTGGGAAGCTCTTTTGGGGTGACTTTTGACCAGCTCATACAATCTTACCGCGAAACTGGAACGATACCCGCTGAGCTTCAGGGCATGGTTTCCCAATTCAATTATGTTTTGCTGGGCGTGGTTGCGGTGATAGCCGTGATTTTTGTGGTTTATTGGCTTGTAACCAGAAGGTATTCAGGGGAGAAAGAAACTAAAAGTATTTAAAAAGGAGTCTCAACTGTAGAACCTAAACATTCCAAAGGAAGATGTAGCATCTTGGGTAAACGTATTCGAGTTCAAAGACGCGGAAGAGGAACCCCAACTTTCAGGGCATCAACCCACAAGAGGGTAGCTCCAGTTCAGTATCCTCCAATGTCCGTCAATCAGCAGGAAGGAGTCATCAACGGTCAAGTCAAAGGCATAGTCCACGACCCGGGAAGAGGGTCACCTATGGTCGCCGTGAAGCTTGAGACGGGTGAAACTTACTATTCAGTGGTTCCAGAAGGCGTCTATGAGGGACAGCCCACCCAAATCGGCGGCGAAGCTGTCGTGGACATAGGAAACGTTCTTCCTTTGGCCAACATTCCTGAAGGCACCATGGTCTGCAACATCGAGTTGTCTCCTGGAGACGGCGGCAAAATGGCACGCTCCTCCGGAGCCTACGCAACAGTCGTGGGGCATACTCCAGAAGGAACAATCGTGAAGCTTCCATCCAAAAGAACAAAATTCGTTAATGATAACTGCCGAGCCACAGTTGGCGTAATCGCGGGAGCGGGACGCACCGAGAAGCCTTTCCTTAAGGCGGGCACCAAGTTTCATCTAATGAAAGCTAAGGGACACCTGTATCCGCGCACTAGTGCTAGAGCCATGATAGCTGCTTGTCACCCTTTTGGTAGCGGCAGGAAGGGTGGACGTAAATGTTCAACAGTTTCAAGGAATGCTCCTCCAGGCAGAAAAGTTGGTTTAATCGCTGCACGAAGCCCAGGCAGCAGAACCAAAAGAAGAAGAGAATAAGCTGCTAGAAATGTTTAATAAATCCAGATGTGCAAGAGGGGATAAGTGAGCAGAATATGCCAAAGAAAGAATTCCTGTATCGCGGACATTCAATTGAGGAACTACAAGGCATGTCCATGGACGAGTTCATAAAGTTGCTTCCTTCTCGGCAGCGTCGAAGCCTGCAGCGGGGACTCAATCCTGGACAGAGGACACTCCTAGAGAACATCAGAACAGCCAAGAAAGGTCAGACAGAAGGAGAAAAAGCGTCAACCAAAACTCATGCTCGTGACATGATAGTTCTCCCAGAGATGGTGGGAGTCACTCTTCTAATTCATAACGGAAAAGAGTTCACGTCAGTGGATATAGTGCCAGAAATGATTGGCTGCTACTTGGGAGAATTTGCAATCACCAACAAGCCAGTGAGGCACGGTTCTCCGGGTATCGGCGCATCCAGGTCATCAATGTATGTGCCCCTGAAGTAGAACGCAGCCAACAAAACTTGGCTAATTTTGAAAGCGTGGCTTCCAGCTTCCTGGAGGTCAACGCCCGAAATTCTTTATCAAAACTGAATAGGGTCTTTTCTGCTCTGGTTTCCCTATTAGGAGACTAATAACAGAAGATTGTTGAAAAAATGGTTTTTTCTGAAAAATCTAGGAGCTATAACCGAAGTTGGTTGATTTAGGCTCTGTAGGTTGGTTCAGAGTGTTTCTTTTGCGGGGGGGCTGTACCAATTTTTGGGAGCGGAATAGGCGGGGGAATGTTTAGGGTTCGGCATATGAGCACCGACTCTAAGAAAACAATGTTCGATATTGACTGAAGGATAATTGGTGGAGGAGGCTTCTTTTCTTTATGCTCCTCAAGAATCTGCTCAAGTTCATCCGCTGAGCCAGTCACATGACTCTTTCCCTTCATGCTGATTTGAGCCACCCCAGGAGTATAATTTATCGTGAAAACAAAAGGAACCTCCAGCAAGTCTTCACTTTTCTTGTTGATTCCAACCACGTTAAGGTTGGTGGCTATCTGAACAGGTGGGATGGGCTTTCCGATGTCCCAGAAATTTTCAGCAGAAATGTTTTTCACAAAAACTCGTACATTAATCATGCTTCAAACCGCCCACCTAAATTCTGTATTCCAAGCTTCACTATTAAAACTTGGCTAACTCAGGACTGCTCTTTATATCGAGTTAAACCACAATGACCACACGTGAAGCGGTTACCATGATCAGCCATGAAATATCCGGGTCCGCACCGTTCACAACTGGGACGTAGTCTCTTTAGGCCATCGCCTTCAATTTGGTAGTATGAAGCGATTCCACTTCGTTTCTTTTTTGCGGTTTTTTCTCTGCCCTCTTTCGGCATATCTAACTTTCCTCCTCTTCCTCAGATGATTCTTCTTGAGCTTCTGGCTCCTCAGACTTTTCAGGCTCTGGAACCGCGTTTCTGGCGATTATGTGCTTAGGCTCCACAAGTTTTGCTTGCTCAGCCGACTCGTAGGCGGTAGCTTCGCCAACGGCAACCATTATGCCTGTTTTAGTTTCTAACTGCTTAACATAAACCAATTCAAGGTCTGTTTTCAGCAGGGCTGCAACCTCTTTCCTAACTTCAACGCGGCTTGGAGTGCCTCCAGTCTGCTCATGTTCAATTCTAAACGTTACTTCCGTTCTTTTCATTAGAGGATTCTTCTCTTTCGAGACGATTTTAAGCTTCATTAACACACTTCCGAAGGTTGGTGATTTGACACATTCGCCGTACTTTAGCTTTTCGAAGAATCCACCATCGAATCCACGATACGCCTCATTGTTTCTTTTGCTTCTTCTGTAACCTTAACCACAACAACCCCCACGCGAGGCTGACCATAAACCACAAAAGCGTCAGCAGGCGCAGAAAGCACAGTCACGAGAGTAAGCAGGTCCTCCTCGCCGTCAATAATCACTTTTGTTCGTCCCTTCTGCCTAATAGCCTGCCTTACTGCAGCCCATGCCTCATCGGTTATGGCTCCGGGAGGATTTTTTGCATATAGGGTTTGGTCAACATCAACAGCTATGGGCTGGATTGGTTCCCGCATCGTCTTGTTGTCAACAAGCAGAATATCCAAAGAGATTCCATGCTCAACCATGTGAGAGGAAACTATGTCGCCTACAGAAATAATTAATGAAGGCTTCTCTTTCTCAACAAGCTCTTTCAGCCGCTCCATCGTCTCCTGAAATGGACCTTCAATCAGCAGTCCCTGAGGCTTCTTCAATTCCTTGCGCAATTCATCGGTTAGGAGACGAATTCTATTTTTAGGTAAATGTACGACATCTGAGGGCTCTTCACCAGACATATTACTCAAACCAGAAAGCATATTTTTGTTACTTAAAGGTTCAGTTCCTAATCTATCTATAAACGATTATCTGACCAACAGATTTCGGGCTTTAAGAGGTTATTCAAAATATTCAAAAAATGAGCAAACTTTGGTTGTACAAGAGATAATCCGATTTACTATTTTCTGGTGAAATAAAGAAAAAATAGGTTGTATTAATAAGAGACGGATTAGTATCATATTATGATCGAATTCGCTAGTGGACGTTGACAAGACTCCAAGTTTTTGTCCTTCATTTTGAGTTTTCTATCAGTTGAATAAAAGGTGGAACGAAAGATTTGGTCATGTATGGTGTTCAATTTGGAATACATCAAAGACTTGTTCGCAAATTTGAGAAGGCAGGAGCCACTTCTGAGGAGAAAGCTGTAACACTTGAAGAGGCTAAACTTGATTTGCAGGAAGAATATTGGTTAGACTATTTTGCTGGCACATTTCTAGGTAAAATAAAGAAAACTAGAGGCCAACGATACTACATCTAGAAAACAGATTTGGATACATTACATACTAGATATTTACATACCAAGTATAACGGACAAATTCATCACTAGCCAAAAATGAAGTCTAGTCCCATTGACTGTTATTCAGATGGTAATCTGATGTTACTACGAATGTGCGTCAAAAAAATAAAATAAAAAATGTTAGTGTAAAAAAAGATTACACATTAAGAATAGATTCTAGCTTGTAGCTTAGTATCTACTTCTCTGGGGTCTCTTTTTAGCAAAACATTCTCTGCAATATACAGGTCTGCTTTGGTCAGGCTTGAATGGAACTTGACATTCTTGTCCACATTCAGCGCAGACTGCATTGTGCATTTCTCTGGGTCTTCCATAAGACATTCATTTCGCACCTCCGATACTCTGAAAGAACTAGTATTTTCAAAACGCTAATTCAGATTAGCCAACCGTAAACTTGCTTATAAACTTGTATGCGTGGTTCAAAGATAATCTTAATAGACTAGCAAAAAATATGAAGGAACCATGTAGTGATTTTAAATGGATTTAGTTCAATTTGCTATTGGTTTGATGATGATTCTGATTGGAATGGTCATAATATTTAGTCCAGAACTAGCAACAGTTATTGCTGTTATACTTGCGATTTTGGGAGCAGTAGCCATATACGACGCAGTTTATGGAACTAAAAAATAACCCATTTTTTCCGACAAATCTAACATAAATCGGGTTCCGGTTACCTACCTTACTCGAAGCGCATAGTGTCCTTTCTTCTTCACTTGCATGGCGCGGGCTACAGCCGAGCCCTCAGGGTCAATTATCACAACAATGCCAGAGAAGTCGTCGCTTAGGTTGCTGGCGTTGCAGTTAGGACATATAGAAACTGAACCATAGGAGATTAAGTGGCACTCGCGGCACGCTTTATCAGTCATTTTTCTGACGCTCCTTTCGCTTTAGCCTCGGCTGGCACTTCCTCGGCAGCGCCCTCCGACTTTTCTACATCCTTCTGAATCCACTCAAGCTTTCCAAGGAAAGGCTGCCTAGCAGTTACACCTATCTTTCCGGAGCCTCCGCTGCGACCCAAAGAAACAGCTGTTATGCGAACCCGCACACGGTCTCCAGTCTTGAGCTGCCTCTTAGTTTCTTTGCCCATCAGCACTCCTTGCCGCTCATCATAGGAGATGTAGTCATCCATTAGCTGAGACACGTGAAGCAGCGCATCGACAGGTCCTATTCGGATGAAGGCGCCGAACTCCGCAATTTCTACAACTTCTCCCTCAATGACTTCCTGAATCTTCGGGAAGAACGTGAGTAGAGAGAATTCGACTTTGTGGAAGGTTGCGCCGTCTCCAGGGATTATTTTTCCGAAGGGGTTAACTTTGATTTGTGTAACGGCTATGACGTAGCCGAGCTCTTCATCTACCATGCCGTCGTACTTCATCTGCAGCTGCTCATAACCTACACTATCGAGGTCTTCTCCAAACCTTTCCGGCGGTATCCGAATCGCATCTTGAAGAGTTACAAGTTTGAACACTATTCTCACCATACCTTAAACTAATGATATCTACACGAAAGCCCTTTGTGTGCTTTCGTTTCCAAATAAAACACAGACCTATTTATAAGCCTATACCGAACCCTCCAACGCCAAACGACGTTTCTGCCTCAAAAAAACAACCGAAACCCCAACATCTCTCAATCTTTTTCTAAGCTCACGATCATTTGTGGCAACAGGAGACTTCCACGCCGCAGCAACTCTAACAATTACATCATCATATGTTTCATCTGAAGCTTTTTCTGCGGAGACAGCGCGACATTTTTCAGCGAACTTTAGCGCAAGCTGGGCTTGCTTCTGCTCTTTTGGAGAATCTGATTTGGCGAGTCCTTGAAGTTCCTTTTTTGTTGACGAAAGGAGGATGGGGTCGAACCTTTGATTCAGAAGGTTCTTCAGTTCTTCGAAGATGTCGAGATTGAATTGCGAGGGAACAAAAAAGAAGTTGGCGTCTAGGATAACTTTGAGTGGCTCTTTTGAATCGGGCATGTTTGATCCTACAGATTATTGGTTGGAGAATTACGTAAGCTTTTTGTTGTTAATTCATGATTTCTGTAAAACGGTTTGCTTATTTCAAAAAACTTATATTAAGAAACAATACATAAGATATTGAGGGGCTGAGTTGGATAATTTATTTAACAATGTTTTTCAAGCAATAAAAGAGTGGAATCCACAAGCAGGATACTCGAACGAAAGAAAATATCGTGATGACCTCCTAGCATTTTTGCAGGAAAAACTGAATGGTCCTGGAGGCAGCGTTTTCAGTTCGCCAATTTGGGGTTTTGATCATTCTGCGCACCATTTTATTAAGAAGGAGGCGGGACGAGGCTTAGCTGACATTGGGATAGACGATGAAATCGGCATCGAGCTTAAGCTAAATCTAAAACAGAAAAGCCAAATAAACAGGCTGGTGGGTCAAGTTGTAGATTACCTAAGCTCATACTCGTATGTGATAATCGTTTTGTGTGGGCACGCAAAGCTGGAGGCGGTTGGGGTCTTGAAACATAATCTTGAAAGAATTGTCAGATCGTCTGATTCGCTTTTTGGGCAAGAAAAACTCATAAGGATAGTCTCTAAAGACGGTTCTCAAAAAACAAGAAGAACCAAGAAACCTCTAGCGGCCATCTGACATAAACTAGACTGTTATCCTGAAGCATAAGCTGGAAGGTTAGCCCTTAAACCGAAACCTAAATGAGTTCGTTACAGAACTGTAAAAGTAGTTTTATGTTGTTTACTAAAGTGATGAATATGTATCGTAAGCAGAAATTGGCTCTGATTATCGTGACAATACTCACATTATCAACAGTCTCTGCTGTAATTCCTTTTGGTTTCTCGACAATAATCAACAGACCAATCCTCTATCTTGACAACACAACAGCAGACCCTCTGTACGTTGGTGCAGGCTCATACGTCAACATAACGACGTCGGATATGACGATAACCGGAGCGCAGGTGTGGCTTTGGCTTTCTAACCAAGGAGGCTCGGAAATAAACACAGCCGAAAGCGACAGATGGTATGCGGGTCCATTCTTGCTCAGCGACCTAACTGACACCATTTCGGTTCACGTTTACACCTTCAGCAGCGGCTCTATTCCTGCGCCCTTTAACACAGAAGATAGAACATACACCTACGTAGTAGGCAACGGCTGGATCAACGGCACAGTTCCTCTTCTCCTTCAAGGTTCAGACGTTGACTACTGGATAAAGATTGCAGACGCAACACCACAAGACACCATAGCAGGGTCAGAAGTCGGCGTTTCAACCAACCGAATAAGGTTCACCCCAGGCTTCAGTGCGTCTCCGCTTACGGGCGCTCCAGGCACTCCAGTCACAGTCATCGGCTACGCTGTTTCATCAACTGAACTCTATAACATAACGCAGGACGGTCCGTCTGCTCAGAGTTTGGTCGGCTCCACAATCAACGACGCTTCTGGATGGCTCTGGACAGGCTTCAGCGCCACCTTCGATATACTGGACCTTAAAGAGAAAACCAGTAGCGCACCTGAGGAGACGGGCAGCATCACCATAAATGTGATTGAAAACGACAGCGCCGCCACTGTAGCCACTTTCAATTTCATCCAAACATATAGAGAAGTCTATGTGCCTTCTCCCAACTTCAAGGCACATGAAGGTGACTACACTGGTGGACCGCCGATATTCAATACTAGCACAACCTATGAAGTAATGCTTAACTGGTTCCCATACATGGGCAGCGCTGACGTATACTTAGATAATACCCTGCTGAGAAGCGGAGTCCAGCTTAACGCGACTGGCGGCGCCACTACAACCATAACGGTTCCGCCGCTTCAAACGGGCAACTACCTCTTCAGGGTAATCGACAACTCTGGAGTCGAATACAACTTCACGGTGTCCGTGTTTATGTGGACTTACATCTACTTGACTCCAGCATCTGGACACGTCGGCGATTCCTTTACGGTCACGGGAGTAAACTTCCTTCCCTACATCGGTCAACAGGTAACAATATACTTCGAGAACAGCATCGCTCCACCATACTACGTTCTGTTAAAAAACTTCACAGTAACCAGCTCAATTTGGTATCAAACACTTGTTGTTCCTCAATCATGGGGCGGCGACCGCAAAGTTGAGGTGCGGAACATCGACGGCACAACAGTCGTTACACTTGCAACACTCGACGTAACCATGACTCTGATTTATCCCGAGGAAATATTTTACAATGTGACTGTTGACCAGAACACGTACATAGTCTCGACCCTAAGCAACTCAACAGTTTCAGACCTGACATTCAATCAAACAGAAGGAAGCCTCAGATTCACGGTTGATGGACTTACGGGAACAACTGGCTTCTGTAACATCACCATTCCTTCCGAGTTGATGTCAGGAACCTTCTCAATCTACAAAGACGACATGCTGCTAGCCGAAAACCTGGATTACACTCAAACATACAATAGCACCCATTACAGCTTCAGCCTCACATACCAGCAAAGCACTCACACAATAGAAATCGTTTCAACCACAGTAATCCCCGAACTAACATCACTAACGCTTCTGCTGACATTCATCATAGCAACAATAGCCGTAATTATTGCCAATAGAAGAAAAAAGCGTTAGCTCCATTACTGTTTCAGATACGCAAGAAGCATCTTGGCGTCTGTTGGCGGATGACCTGAAAAGTATTTGCTGAAATAACCGAAAACTTCTGTTTCATCTGGGAAGCCCTGAATTTTTTTAGCCAACTCCTGTATTTCGTCTGTTCTGTCCTTTTCCACGGTTCCTTTAGTTCCCACGATTTGTTTTCTGTTTCCTTCCCATCGGAAATAGACAAAATCTGCCGTAACCTTCTCCAGTTTGTGCAGCCAAGGACTGTCATTCATAACCAAAGCGATTCTGTTTTCTCCAAGCAAATCATAAAATCTGTCTTCAAACCAACTCTGGTTACGCACTTCCATAGAGTATCTATACTTTTTTGGCAAAACCGAAACAAGATTCTTCAGAGCATCAAAACTGTCTGACTTGAAGCTTGGCGGAAACTGAAACAACAGGGGTCCAAGCTTTGACCCCAAACTAGCGACGTTCCCCAAAAAATAGTCCAAATAATCGAAGCTTTCTTTAGCAAACTTTTCATGAGTAACCTTTTTTGGGACTTTCACTGAAAACAAAAAATCTGCGAGCGCCTGATTTTTCCAGTTTTCTAGGACCGAAACAGAGGGAACACGGTAAAAGCTGCTGTTGACTTCCACCGTGTCAAAATGCTTCGAATATTCTTCAAGAAATTTTTCAGGTTTTGTGTTGGCTGAATAAAAGTTGTTTAGCCAAAAACTGTAGCTCCAGCCCATTGTTCCAACACGAATTTTTTGTGTCAGGTTGTTTCACCAACTTTCATGAGAAGCCAGTTTTTTTCTCCGCCTCGCTTAAAACGGACAAGAACATAGTCGCCTTCAAGCCTTTTTCCTTGAAGACTAAATTCAATCTTACCTTCTTCCCATTTTCTGATAGCGAGTCTGCCGTTATCCCAGATTTTGACTGTCCCTGCCCCATACTGGCCTTTGGGTATTGTTCCATGAAATTTGCCATACTCTAGCGGATGGTCCTCAGTTTGGATTGCGAGCCGCTTTAAGCCCTGTTTTTCTGGAATCCCCTTAGGCACTGCCCAACTTTTCAAGACGCCATCCTTTTCCAGCCTCAAGTCATGGTGAAGATGGCTAGCGTCATGTTCCTGAACCACAAAAATTCGGCTGCTCATGTCGTCTTTTTTTGAGCCTGTTGGTTCAGGGGTTTTGTTGAAGTCTCTTTTTTTGGCGTATTCGTCTAGTTTTGCTGGTTTGATTTGTTCCAGTTTGCATTCTAGCGGGTTTTTGTCTATTCGTATTCCTAGAAATCTTGGCATACGTAGCTTTCTATCTGAAGTTACTGTTTGGTATCCAATTCTGCAGACTAGAACAGGCTGTATCCATGTTATTTCGTCGGGTACGTCATCGGCTGGGATTGTTTTTTGTTCGGTCTTAAGGGTTTGAAATTCTGCTGTTAAATCCTCTAGTGTTTTTTGGTCGAAGCCAGTTCCCACTTTGCCCACGAAAACTGCTGTATGATTATCATATAATCCTAGGATAAGGGCTCCGAAGCTGCTTTCTCTGTTTCCTGTACCTTTTGTGTAACCAAAGATGACACAGTCGCATTCCCTGATTTTCTTAATTTTAAGCCAGTTGCCACTTCTGGTTCCCGGACTGTAGATGCTGTTTTTCTTTTTCGCCATTACGCCCTCTAAACCCTTTTCTATGCTTGCTTGGTAGTAGGCTTCTCCTTTTTCTTCTACAAAATCTGAAAGAATAACATAGTTTCCTTCCTTCAGGTCCTCTTGAAGTATTTTTTTGCGTTCCATCAACGGCTTATCAACTAGAGGTTCACCGTCTTTTTCCAGTATGTCAAACACTATGTACAATACAGGATGTTTCTGTTGGAGATATGCTATGTCTCTGGAAGAGGTGGCTTGGGCTCTTTTGAGAAGCGTCTGGAAGTCCACCTTCCCGTCAGTCATCACTATTATTTCTCCATCCAAAACAGCACTGCCGATTAGACCTGTTAGCTCCTGTAATTCTGGGAAAACTGTTTTCAGTTCCTTTTGATTGCGGCTTCTTAGGCTCAGCTGCTGTTTGTCGACATAGGCTATTGCTCTGATGCCGTCCCATTTTACTTCGAATATCCAATCCTGTGAAGAAAAGGGAGCTTCTGCTGTTTTAGCCAACATAGGTTTGTATGTTTTCATTTTTGTTCAAGTTTGCTCAACGTTTCTTGGAGCGCAACCATAAGCCCCTTCACTTCTTCTTTCTGTGGCTTCGCAGGAACTACAGTTTCTCCTTTAAGTTTCTTGGCAATCAAGTTTTCAACTTTTTCTCTGAAGCCATCCTTATACTTGGTTATATCAAATTCTCCAGAAAGGTTCTCAACAATTTTTGTGGCTAACCCTAGCTCATCTTTAGTTGGCTCTGGCAAGCCCTTCAGTTCCGTCAAGTCAAGGGGATAGACTATTTCGTTGGCGTACCTGAGAATAGTTAAAATCAGCGCCCCTTTGTAAGCGTGTATAACCACTGGATGTTCTTTGTTTTTCATGGTGAATTTGCCTACTCCAGCCATGCCCATCTTTCTAAAGGCAGAGAGCATCAGGCTGTAGGCATCCTTACTTTTGTTGGGAGCAAGAATGTATGACTTGTCAAAGTAAAGCGGGTCGATTGAGACGAGGTTTATGAATTTGTCTATGCGTATTCTTTCATCGGACTCCGGTTTTATGGCTTCAAGCTCCTTCTTGGTGAAGACCACATACTCGTTTTTTGATATTTCGTAGCCCTTCACAATATCTTCCCATGCCACAACCTCGTTGTCAGCTGTGCACACTTTCTGGTATTTCAGAGGCGCTCCGTCACGTTTGTGCAGGTACCTGAAGGAGATTGAGCTGTCGCGAATCATGGTGTACAGTTTGACGGGCACGTTAACTAAGCCTATGCTTATTCTTCCGCTCCAAATGGAACGTTTAGGCGGCTCGGCTCTAACTTTTTCCATTAATCATTCCACCCAGTTTCTGTTTTTGTTCCCAAAAATCTTCCCAAGGATTAGTCTCTATTTTAACTACTGAAAAAATATTGAAGCTCTGAGGTTTTAACCCTTTTTGCAGCTTGTCCCAGCCTAAAGGAATCGATACTGACGCATTCTGTGTTGCTCTCAGGCTATAGGGGCAAACCATTGTTTTGCCTACAGAGTTTTGGCTATAGTCTATGTACACTTTTCCAGGTTCCTGGGAGCGAGAAAATTCGGAAACCACAAGTTCATGTTCTTTTTTCAGATGTTTTCCGATTTGGTGCACAAACTCTCTTGTCTCTTTATAGGTGGACTCTGGGACAATGGGAACGACAATGTGGAGCCCTTTTTTTCCTGAGGTTTTTGGGTATGATTTGAGGGACAAATTGTCCAGTATGTCTTTCAGTAATTTGGCAACTTCTATAGCGTCATTTATGTCGGCAGGCGGTTCAGGGTCTATGTCAAAAAGCATTATGTCTGGGGTCTCGTAGCTGCCAGTTTTGGACAGTGGTATGTGGATTTCTAGGGCAGCTAGATTAGCCAACCACAAAAGAGTGTCAAGGTTGTTGCAGACAATATAGTCCAGGTTCCGTTTTGCTGTTTCAGAGTATCTTCTGAAGGTTTCTACCCACGAGGGAGTGCCTTTGGGAGCGTCTTTCTCGTAGAATCCCTTCTGAGCTACGCCATCAGGGAAGCGGGTAGTAACCAAGGGTCTGTCTGCCAGAAACTTGAGCATTAAGGGGGCGATTTTGATGTAGTATTCGATAATCTGGGCTTTCTTGATTCCTGCCGCGGGGTACAGGATTTTGTCTAGGTTCGTGAATCTTACTTTTGTAAGTTTATCCAACACATTCCCCAGCTAATTGTAGTCAATTTAACAATTTGAATCTAGCTGAACGCCAACTAAGCCCCCAAGCGTGCATACGCCAAAACAAATTTTTTGTGTAAATAAAAAGGGTAAATGTTCATCTGTTAGTATGCTCAATATGAGTAGGGAAATGAAATGCCAGAAGCAATCAAAATTTTGGAAATTAAGAGCCCCCATTTCACTGTCAAGCTCTCCGATGACCTGCTCAAAGTAGACTTGAAAGGAAGTTTCAAGAATGAAGTTGAAGAAGCGCTAGAACATAAACCGGTTCTCAAAGAAACAATCGGCAAGATACTTGGCATATTTGCCCCCTTGCACATTCTCGTACGCGAAATAGAGTCAGTGCAAATGGACGAGACAGGAAAAGTCACCGTAAACCTTCCGCATCATCGAAGCATTGTCCTTCCGCTCGAACACAAAGAAAACGCCGAGAAACTTGTGGAAAAACTGAACCAGCTAATTTCAAAAACAAGGGCAAAAAAAATCAGAGAAAATGCTGAGATGAAGCGAGCTGAAAAAAAGCTGAAAAAAGCGCGCATGGAAGAAAAAAGGAAAGAAACTGAAAGAATAAACGCACAACGTGCGCACGAAATCCATGAAGAGAAAGTTTTTGGTTAAGCCTGAACCAAAAATTTTTTCAAACATTCTTCAGGTTTCTTAGGTTTTAACGTCTAGACTAGTCTTTTCTGAGTAGACTTTGGAAAGGGCTGCTCCATAGAGTATCAATAGGGTAATCAGATAAATCCATAGCAATAAAATCATCAATGCGCCTGCAGCCCCTGTCACTGATGTGACCGTGAATACCTGCAGTATAACTCCAATAAGATAGTTGGCTATTGTGAAGATTGAGCCAGTGAAAACTGCTGCAAGCCTTACATCTTTCCATCGAATAGAAAGATTAGGAACGTATTTGTACATAATCATAAACAGCAGAGTTGCCAACAGCAAAGACAAAATGAAGCGAACTACTTCGATTAGAATCAGAACAGCATTTGAAGCCAATGGAATAAGTGTGGATGTGATGAAATCCAACAAGAAGGTTGTTATTCCAGTCCAGACTATAACGGTCAATCCAAGCACTGAAATTAACAAAAAGGGAACAAGTTGACGCCTCAATTTCTGTTTCAAGCCAAGTTTCACTTGCGTAACTTCCCAAATTTCGTTCATTGTATCTTGTAGGACCCCAAATGCACCCAAGGCTCCAATAAGACTCAAAACAACAGTAACAATCGACGTAACAACCGAATTAAACGGAGTTGCCACCGTTTCCAAAATTTGTTGAATCAGATCAGCAATAACAGGCCCTACAATAGTGGTTATCTGCTGCATTAAAGTTTGAAAAGAGTTTGTTTGCCCAAAGAGTTGAGAAAGAATCAGGAGTATGACGAGAAAAATGGATGGAAGCGGCATTATTATGAAATACGCCAGTGAAGCTGCACGTAATGAAGCATGATTCTCTAACCATCTATCAAAAGCAGCCAGCAGAATCTCAACAAATAACTTACGTTCCATTTTCAAGATCACCGTTCTCACATGTCATCTGTTAATTTCAATTGTTAAGTTTTTAGCAAAAAATCAGACCATAATTTTTTGTCAATTGGTTCGCACACAAGCAAGGGTGCTGGGTTTGTGGTTAAATTTTAGCCTCAAACCGAGTGCAATAGGAGCATATACTCACTAGACTGTAACTACCACTTGCATAGGGCAAATCCATATATTTTAGCTCGTTAGATTCTATGTTGTGAATTTTTGCGATTGGTGAGACGAGATGGTTGGTACTGTTAAAATTGAGGATGGGAATCTTATTTTCGAATTGCATGGGGTTGACGAAATTCTCAGTATCAAAAGAAGCATAAGCATCCCGTTGAAACATGTGTTATCGGTCTCTACAGCGAAGGTAGCATGGAAGCCGTTTAAGCAGTTGAGAATTGCAGGTGCATCGCTTCCAGGAGTGGTTAAAGATGGAAGGTTCCTATCATCTGATGGAGTGATGTTCTTTGAGATGCATGATCCCAATAAGTGTGTCACGGTCTCTCTCGATCATGAACACTATAAAAAGATAGTATTTGAAGTTGATGATAAAGAAGAAACCGCAAAAATGATTAATGCTGCAATAGATTCAAGATGAAAATAACGGTTTGATTTTACTCCTTATTGATTTTACTGATATCTGACTACTGCCCTGATTTCCTAATCAATCTTTTTCAGCCCATTTTCCATCTGTGAAAACAAGTCATAGGCTGACGCTGAATCTCTTCTCCAGGCTACACAATCAGTTTTCGGCAGTTGGTTGGTTAGGCTAAAATTTAGCAGTGACATCAAAACATTTGTTTTGACTTATTCCTAAGGCGTATAATCAAAGATTTGTCTATTGTACTATTCCGTATCCTATGAGACGCCACCGGTTCGCTATTTTTCTGCTTATGGCTGCT
>CAZJLG010000008.1:0-17388 GCA_964546665.1 uncultured Candidatus Bathyarchaeia archaeon | reverse complement strand
GGGCTTGGTTGATTTTGATGACAGCTTCCAGTAGCTTCTGGTCGCTTTTTATGGACGCAGTAAACTCCACCACACCCTTATGGGCAGAGCCTATTCTTCCTCCACGCAACAGCTTGGACAACATTCTTCACCTTTTTACCATGAAACACGGAGCAGCCGAAGCCGCCCATTAACATTTGTTTTCCTTTTTCATCTTCTCCTTCAGTACGTTGGCTACCTTTGTGGGCAGCCCCCACAGTTCAATGAAGCCTTCAGCATAGGCTTGGTTGAAGGCGGTTTCCACCTCGTAGGTTGCCAAGTCCTTGTCGTATAGAGACATTGGCGAGGAACGTGCTACAGCGCAGCAGCGTCCCTTATACAGCTTCATTTTTACTTCGCCGCAGACGCGTTCCTGAGTCTTGTCAATAAAGGCTTCCAGCGCCTCGCGTAGGGGGTCTATCCACAAGCCAGTGTAAACGAGCCAGGTCCACTTCTCGTCTATCTGCTTCTTGAATTCTAGTTCGTGGCGCGTCAACACCATCTTCTCGAGGTCTTTGTGGGCTTCAATCAGCACCTCGGCGGCGGGTGACTCGTAGATTTCCCTTGATTTGATGCCCACCAGCCTGTCCTCGATGTGGTCTACGCGTCCCACTCCATGCTTGCCCGCAATCTCGTTAAGTTCCTCAATCAATGCCACGGGCTTCATCTTCTTTCCGTTCAGAGCAACTGGAACTCCAGCCTCAAACTCTATTGTCACGTACTCGGGCTTGTCTGGCGCCTCTTCCGGAGAAGTTGTTAAGGTGTAGATTTCTTCCAGCGGCTCCTGATCCGCATTCTCTAGGTGCCCGCATTCGATGGAGCGTCCCCACAGGTTCTGGTCTATGCTGTAGGGGTCGGACAGGTGAGGTATGCTGATGCCTTTTTCTTTGGCGTACTTGATTTCCTCTTTCCTTGACATCCCCCACTCCCTGACCGGAGCCATAACCTTGAGGTCGGGGGCAAGAGCCTTAACTGTGACGTCGAAGCGCACCTGATCGTTGCCTTTTCCTGTGCAGCCATGCGCAACTGCTACAGCATTTTCTTTTTGTGCGATTTCGACCAGCTTTTTTGCGATGAGGGGGCGTCCTAGGGCGGTTGCCATGGGATATTTTCCTTCGTACATGGCGTTTGCTTTTATGGCTGGAAAGACGTGGTTGAGGACGAATTCTTCTGTGCCGTCTACGGAGTAGTGGTTTTTGGCGCCTAGGCTGTGGGCTTTTTCTGCGACGTTTTTTAGGTCGGTTTGTTGCCCCAGCTCCATGGTGAAGGTTATGACGTCCACGTCGTATTCTTCCTGCAGCCACTTTATGAGGACGGATGTGTCCAGTCCGCCACTGTAGGCTAATATGACCGTGTTTTTCATTGTGGTTCCCAGTTCGTGGTTGATAATTCGGGAAACGCTTATATAGATTTTGGTCAATATTCTAACAAAACGGGCAAATGTGACCAAAAATGGTCAATTCCATATCGAAAACCGTCCAAAACCTCATAGACGAAGACCTCTCCCTACAGGACGCCCTGCAAAGAGACTACGCAAACTACAGCGCCATAGCCAGAATGCTCCTCCCCAAAGTCAAAGAAGCCACAAACAACGACGCAAACCTCGAAAGCGTCATAACCTCAGTCAAAAGAGCCAAAGCAAACTACACAATTCTGCAGGGAAAAATAACCCGAGTCGTGGCAGGCAGCGGCTTAAACATCAGAACCGACATGGCAAAAGTTTCGGTTGAAAAAACAAAAAAGAGTCTGGAGCAGATAAGGAAAACGTTGGCAACCTTTTCAGGCGAGTTCCTTCAGGTCATAGAAGGCAACTCTGTAGTCACGCTAATCTCTGACCTGTCCTCCTTCAACAAAATCAGCGCCATATTCGGCAAGAACGATGTGGTGGACCAGAAACAGAACTTGGCAACAGTCATCATCCGCAGCCCAGACGAGATAACTTCCACGCCCGGGTGCGTGCAAGCCTTCTACAATGCAGTCTCGCGGAGGCACATCAACATCGAGGAGACCATGAGCTGCTACACAGAAACCATAATCGTGCTGGCCATGGAGGACGTAAGCAAAGCCTTCGCAGCCCTCACAGACCTCATAACAGAGGCAAGAAGAAAAACAGCCTAACAATCATATTAGGAGACTAATAATACTTCATGTTGAAAAATAGCTTTTTTCTTGAACCATTCTTATGAAGATAAGAGTTCGAGTATCTTCTTTACAACATCGATTCCCGAGATAACTCCAACTAAGCGGTCATCTTCATTGAGAATGAACACGTGGTCTTGCTGCATTTCCACCATGAACTTAGCAACATGCTGCAGAGTAACCCGTTCACCCATCACTGCGGGTTTATGCATCACAATGTCACAAACATCAATTTCTTGCCGATTAACATCCACATACCCAAGGTCTTCCAAGGTGACAACTCCTGCAACATGAGCATTCTCATCAATCACAGGCAACACCCTCAACTTTGTGTTCCTAAATATTGCAAGTGCTTCGCGCACAGTTGTTCCTTGGTGTAGTATCACTGGATTCTCAGTCATAAACTCGTTTGCAGTAGTGTTTTTGAGTTTTTCAGGAATCAACGCTTCTCCTTTATGGTAGAACCGTTCCAGCGCCAGTTCTTCAGTTTTTAGTCTTGTGTGCGGCTGCAGGGGGTAAAATGAATGCTTTCCAGACACTAGGTAACTCACTGCGCTTGCTAAAAGCGCTGGGATAGCGAACACTCCACCTAAGGTTTCGACAACGAAAGCCACAGGCGTCAACAGTATTTTGTGGGTTCCCGCAAGCAGCGCTGCCATGCCCACTGCTACAAACATTATGGTTAAGTTGACGTGGAAGGTCAACGAAAAGATGTAGCCTATTGCAGCGCCGATTACAATTGTTGGAAAGAAGAGCCCACCACTTCCCCCAGAAGTTAGTGTGAAGGTTGTTGCAAAAGTTTTCACCAAAATTATTGATGCTAACATTGCGAGGCTAAAGGTTGTTCCTTGAAGTATTGTATCTACAAAATGCAGACCCACACCTATCGTATAAAGTGAAAAAGCCCCGGAAAGAGCGAGTGCAGTTGCACCTAACGCGACTAAACCGATGCTGCCAATTCTCTTGCGCAGTTTGAAACTCAGTTGCTCTGTCCAAGAAAAGGCCTTTGTGAAGAATACAGCATACAAGCCACACAGTAACCCAAGCAGTAAGGAAAAGGCAACATCTACAAGTGTGAGCGATGAAACGCTTACAACCCCAAAGAAGGGCTCACTTCCAAGCACTGCAATAGAAAGTAAATATGCTGGGACAGACGCGATAGTTGCTTCGATTAAAGTTTCTCGGTCTAAATCGTTTTTGTATGGAATCTCTAACGCAAAAAGTATCGCAGTCAGTGGAGTCCTGAAAGTAGCCGCCAAACCAGCTGCAGCACCAGCAACAAAAAGCCTTCTCCGCAAGCCAGCTTGAACCTTGAAACCTCTGGACAAGGCAGAAGCTACTCCCCCACCAGCCAACAAACTTGGACCTTCAGGTCCAGCACTTCCACCCAATCCTATAGTCAGGATAGACGCCGCGGGTTTCACAATTGTATCTCTTAGGCGTATTTCGCCATTGGTTAAGTGATAGGCCGTAAGAACTGCATGCGTTCCCGAGCCTGTAGTTTTCGTGTTTGCAAACAGCTTCACTAACACATAAGGCAAACCAATTGCTGCAAAAGCTAGCGGTACCAAGAGTAGCCGGGAGTAGCTGATGGCGTTTTGAGTGAAATCCCACAAAATGGGATATATCGAATAGAATACAACTGCGAGAGCAGCTGCTAACAGACCCACGGCTACAACTAGTAGATAGTACTGTAAACCTTCACTGTAATTGCTCATTTGAGCGTTTAGACGAGGCATTGAGGATATAAGGATTCTGCAGTGCGATTCGGCTTCAAAAGTCTGCACAAACACCAGAACATGATTTATGAATCAGAACACTCAGGTTCATTGCTGAAAACAATATTTTTTCTGAAAAGCATAGCACACAAAAGGTGTTTATTCTCTGATGGATGAAAAGGCGACGTTGAAGGCAACTGTTTTGCCGTTATGCTTCCGCTCACATTTCACAGTCACGGTTTCTCCGTCTTCGCTGATGTACACAACTTTGCCGAAGTGCCCCGCCTCCTGATGGAACACACTATGCACCGGAATCTGCATCCGATCTCCAACCTTAAGGTTCGCCATCAACACACATCCTTCGTAAATATGTCAAGCGTGGCTCAAAAAGCAACCACATCAGCTTCTAACACTGACTTCTTCTTGATAAGAAGACGTAACTATTAAACATTACCCGCACAAACATTCAGCCCCAAAACAGCTTTTTCGCTAATAAAAACAGCCCAAAACTGGCGAAAACAAGCAAAGAGCTTATCAAGGGCATCCCTTATTTGGTAAAGTGAAGGAAAACTGATGCCTAGAGACCCTGTATGTGGAGTAATTCTGAACGAAAAGACTGCTAAATACAAAATCACTCACGACGGCGAAACATACTATTTCTGCAGCGTTAAATGCAAAAAGAAATTCAAAAGAAACCGAAGCAAATTCGCCGACGAATAGGCTTCTAGCGCACAATCACGCTTTTTGTTACAACACGTTCTTCAATGAACCGCAGTAGTTGATAACCAAACAGTATAGCGGCGACATATGTGGGCCACAGAATCACGGGCCAATCTCCAGGAATGTAATGCCACATGTCGGATTGGGTGGCGAAAACTTCCATAACAAACAGCGAAAAGAGCCCAGCCACAGCCAAGTAAACCTGCTCTTTAATCTCACTTGTTCTGCCACTCTTCTTTCTGTTAATCATCAGAAGTGCCCATATGCCCAAGAATGCAAAGAAGAGGATAACCCAATTCTGGGGGAACTCGAACAGCAGTTGCATACCCCGAAGACAGAGATAGAGTATAAAAGCTTTCTTGAGTTTCCGAAAGTCGCATGTACACAGTCACGGACCCACAAGAGAACGCTTATGTAAAACTGATGCATCAAAGAATCCCATGGGACCGTCGGCTAGTTTGGTCTAGGCTCTGAGCCTCGGACGTTCGGGACCCCGGTTCAAATCCGGGCGGTCCCACCAAGCAACCAAGAAATTACTGTTTTTTTGCCCGTTTTGCTATCTCTTTGGCGACTATAACGCCTGAGGCAGAAGCTTGAATCAGTCCTCGGCTTACTCCTGCGCCGTCTCCGATAGTGAACAGGTTCTTGATTCTTGTTTCCAGCTGATTCGTTATCTCGAGCCTTGAGGAATAGAACTTCACTTCAATGCCATACAGGAGCGTGTCATTTGAGTATACGCCTGGGCACACTTTGTCCAGTGCCTGAAGCATCTCTTTGATGTCAGAGAGGTACCTGTAAGGCAGAACGAAGCTGAGGTCTCCAGGCGTGGCATTCTTGAGGGTTGGGACACAAATGCTCCGTTTTATGCGTTCTTCTGTTGAGCGTCGTCCAGCTTTCAGGTCGCCTAACCGCTGGATTATGACGCCTCCGCTGAGCAGGTTAGAGAGCCGTGCAATGTATTTTCCGTATGCGATGGGTTCTCTGAAGGGCTCCGTGAAGGATGTGGACACAAGGATGGCGAAGTTGGTGTTTTTTGTTTTCCGTTCAGCGTAACTTTGTCCGTTCACGGTTAAGACGCCATCATAGGATTCGGTGATGACTTCTCCCAGAGGCGAAACACAGAAGGTTCTCACGGCATCGTCAAAGGATTTAGAGTGATAAATTAGCTTAGGCTCATAAAGGGTCTTCGTGAGATCCTCCATGACGGCGGCTTGAAGCTCCACCCTCACGCCGATGTCCACAGGATTATTCAAGGTTTTCAAGCCAAGAAGCTCAGCCTCAGTCTTCAGCCACTCAGCGCCTATTCTTCCAGGCGCCACAATAACATACTTTCCATAGAACTTCTCGCCCTTCGTGGTTTCGACACCCTCAATCTTGCAGTCCTTAACCAGCAGGCTCTTCACGTCTGTGCTGGTTCTGATGTCAACCCTACCCTCCAAGTGACTGCGCATCTTACGAAGAGTCTCAGCACATTTTTCAGTGCCCATGTGCCGAACTTTCTGCTGAACAAGCTTCAATCCAGCAAGAGAAGCCTTCCGCTCCATCTCCTCAAACTTTTGCTGGCTCACACCATACAGATGCTTGGTTGCCCCAAACTTGATGTAAACGCCGTCCACATACTTCAGCAGGCTCCAAAGCTCTTCCTCGGTGCAGTACTCATTAAGCCAGCCTCCAACCTCGGTAGACAAGGTAAGTTTTCCGTCACTGAAGGCGCCAGCGCCGCCCCAACCCGCCAAAAGGGAGCAGGGGTCACAGTTCAGGCAGCCTAAACCTCGGCTGGATGGACATTTGCGCTGATCAATGGCTTTTCCTCTATCCAAAAGCAGTATGGTGAGGTCTGTTTTGTCTGCCAATTCAAGGGCAGAGAATATTCCCGCCGGACCAGCGCCCACTATTATGACGTCGAAATTCAACAGGATTCCTCCTGAAATCCAAAACTACATAGAATAAGTGGCATATATGTGTTGGCTGAGGAAACAAAAACCAAACAGAAACACCATGTTAAAAAAACAGCCACAGAACACAATTCAACATGACAGCTTCGGCATCAATGTTTTCTCACGAGATTCAGGTTTTGTTTTCTTCTTTTTTAAGAGTCTTTTCCAGCAGTTTCCGAAGAATAGGAGCAGCTTCCTGTTCACTAACAGATTTTGTGAAAACCGAAACTAAGCCCATCTTGTTGGTTTTTTGAGCAAGAAGCTCAGCCAGAACCCGGGCAACCATCATGTTGCGGTCTCCAAGCAGCACCGAAGAGAGGGGCGGTCCAACCAGTTTCTGCTTCTGAGGGATGGCTACAGCCAAGGTGCCCAGCCTGTCTTCGCCCTCACTCAAAAACAGCTGACTCGCATTCTCTGTTTCGATAAAAACCGCAAAAAAGGAGATGTCTCTTTCAACCATCTCTTCTTTAACAATCTTGGCTCGTGACAACCGCGACTCTCCACTTTATGGTCCGTTAAGGTTCTATTTAGATTTTCAAAAGCGGTTTACAGGAGATAGCTGCAGTAGACTGTGCTTAAGCCGATTTCTCGGCAGTTTTTGTCCAGTTTTATCTGACCGAAACACAGCGCAGACACCTTTTCGCTTACAGGAGTGTACACTTTCAGGTTTTTTCGTTTGTAGTCAACGCCATTCAGGATGCCGATTCCCAAAAAGTTGTTCTCTTCATCCTTCAATCCCACAAGCAAGCCCTCCTCGTCTCCCTCCCGTATCACCTTAACCTTCTTTCCGAAATGCTCCTCAGCAGCGTTGATCTGCTCTTCAGACACGTATTCGCTGTTTTTCAGGACAGCAAAGATAGCAGCAACCGTTTCCTCAGCATAGATGAGACGCTTCCCCAGCAGATTAGCCAATTCTTCCAAACGCCTACGAGGCAATAGAACGCCAGCCCCAAAAATGGAATCCTCAACGTTTATCCAACTAAGAGAAAAGGACTGCATCTTAGCGCCCTTCATATACTTCTTGTAACTGAGCTCCCGCAGTATCTTCCTTTTTTCTCTGCTCCTTGGCTGAATCAGCTGCGGAGAATCTACAGCAAAAACCTCGACGCCATGCAATGCACCCAAAAATGGGGTTAGCTCGTCTTCCCGCTGCAGCCCAACAACAGCAGTTGGTTCAACCTTTTCCGCCAACCGAACCTTGTATGCTGATGCCTCGTCGCCTTCAACCCAGCCGTCAGTGTTTATGACCAGAAGCTCCACACCCTCATCTCTTAGCCTGTTTTTCAGCTGGGTCAACCCTTCAACAAGCTTGCTTAGTGCCCCGCTGGGACTCGTGGACCCAACAAAAACTGCGTCTTGAGCGTCAACATCAAAAAGGTCCTTCACGGGCTCAGTTACATAAGTGAATCCCACGGTTGAGGGGGGACCCACATCGGATTGACCTAAATCAGCGTCCACAACGCATGTTTTGCATTTGTTCATCACTGCTTCATTCACAAGAAAGGTGCAGAAGCTTGTCTTGCCCGAGTCCATGCCGCCCACAACCAGGACAGTCGCAGGCGTGTTTAGGGACAGAATCTTCTTCGCGGCGTCCTCCCATGAGGAGGGAACAGTTCGTTCGTCAACCTCGTTAACGGAGGCGCCTTCCCCCAGCATCACATCAAGGGTGCCCCGTTTTTCCACCCAGAGGGGCAACCGTTTTCCTTCCCTAACTATCATTTTCTCGCCGACACGAAGAGGCGCACCAAGAACACTTACCTTTCCAGAGACGAGACTCACAGAGGCAGGACCATCAACCAGCAAAGTTTTTCCTTCATCAACAACAGTCTTCATTGAACATTCCTCCTCGAAAACATTCGACCGTTTCTTCCCGCAATTTTTATGGCTGAAACAGCGTCCTTTAACACTCTGCGGTTCACAGACTTCTTCGTGAGCCTGCTTGTTCCAGCTTCGCTGACTATCTCCATCAAGGTCTCTTCTGGCAGAGTTCTGTTCAATGACTCTAGTAAAGTTTTTGTGTATTCAACGGGTCCGTTACCTATCCGCACTAGTCTAACTTCGGCTGGAAACCGTTTTAAGCTGTTCACCACCAGATGGGAAGCCTCCTCCTTGTTTGAGGAGGTCAAGGTTGCTAAGATTTTGTTGTCGCCCAGAATGGCTATTCCATAGGTTTTGCCGGGGTCCACTCCAACAACAACTTTTTCGTAGCCCTGCTTTCCCTGAAGCGTAAGAAGTGCCTTGTCCACAACAGATTCGGGGCTTGAGTCCTGCTCGAAAGTCAAGATTTTTGGGTGTGAAATCTGAGGGCTTTCGTCTCTGGTGGTTAGGACAACTTTGATGTCTAAGGGAACAGGGTCCCAGGGCTTCAGGCTCAGGAAGGGCAAACCGCGTCTCTGCAGTTCGGTCACAAGCCGGTAGTAGGCTCTTCCATGAACGGTTGCCACAGCTATTTTCGCCTTCATGCAGTCACACTTTCCAGGTTTCATGAAGAAGAAACAACTGACTAGAAAAGGGAGCGGTGTATATATGCATACTTAACCCTGCGTGCTCCCTGTCCTTCTTTTCGGCTTAAATATGTTACTAAACATCAGTTAATAGCTCAGGCAGCAGAGAGAAGCCTTATAATTCCTGAGCCTATATCTCGCTTCTTGTGTACAGGCTTGCCGAATGTTATACCAACAGGCTGCATTTCGCTTGACAAACTGTTAGGAGGCGGATTCCCCTCTGAAGCCGTCTCCCTAATCTACGGAGAAGCAGAAACAGGCAAAACATCCCTTGCTGTTCAATGCGCAGTTAATTGCGCGCGGAGAGGAATCAAGTCCCTCTTCATAGACACAGACGGAACCTTTTCTTATGAACGCCTGTCACAGATAGCCACCTATGATTACCAGAAAATCTCGCCCCTCATGATAATAACTAGACCCACAACATTCCAAGAACAATCCAACGCAATAGACCACCTTGAAAAGGTCATAACCAACAAATTTGGGCTAATCATCGTGGACACAGTCACCTCACTGTATCGCCTTGAACTTGACGACGCAGAAGGAACCTATGCTGCGAACCGTGAACTGAACAGGCAACTGGCGGTTTTGACTCAGCTAGCTAAAACTTGTGGAGTTGCTGTGCTCATCGTTAGTCAGGTGAGGGCTGTTCCTCTTGGAGCAAACATAGAAATGCGACCTGTGGCAACACGGGTTCTAAACTACTGGTCAGAAGTTGTGCTTGACATGAAACAAACTGGTCAAACCCGGGTCATCAAGGTTCTCCGCGAAAAACATCCATCAATCAAAGGAACAGGACAAGTCTACGTCAAGATAGAAAGCACAGGAATAACCGATTACAGACGCTAATGTTATTTTCCTCAAACCAGAATAAGGGATGAAAGAACATGACGGAAATATTGCTTGAAATCGCCGCCGCCATATGGTTCATTTTCCCAGCTTACTGCGCAAACGCAGCGCCTGTAATATTCGGCGGCGGACCGCAAATGGATTTCGGCAAAAAATTCGTTGATGGCATACCTATACTTGGCTCCCACAAAACGTGGAGAGGCTTCTTTGCAGGCCTTATTGTGGGAACACTGGTTGGTTATGTGCAAACGCTTCTTTTTGAGCAATATCTTTTCGAGTATAGCCAGTTCAGCTACAGCATACGCCTCGGCTTTGTGTTGTCTCTGGGAGCTTTAACAGGCGACCTGATAGAATCTTTCGCTAAACGGCGGCTAAACCGTTCTCCCGGCAGCTCTCTTCCAGTAGCGGATCAGATTGACTTCATCTTAGGAGCATTCTTCTTCTCTATTCCCGTTTCGCCGCCTTCCCTGCTAGCGGCTCTGATAATACTACTGATAACAATCCCGATACATCTGCTAACGAACCTGGGGGCAGCTCTTTTGAACATGAAAAACAAAGGAAAAAAGAGTTGACTTCCTACTCTCTGGTGAAGTTGGGCTATAGACTGAATTTGGATAATAGCCCATTTTCGATGAGAAGATAGCTGATGATTAGCAAGGCAACGCCGACTAGAAGGAAGCGGTATGCTTGGCGAGGGTTATAGGCGTACTTTGTGCTTCGGTATGCTATTAGAAAGCCTGCGAAGCCTATGGCGCCGAATATCATGATCAGTAGGCTTCCTACAAGGAACTGTTCGCCTAAGGAGGGGTAGAAAACAATTACTCGTCCCCCATAATAATATGCGCTTTGGGGCTGAGACAGAAGATCGTAGATTCCTCCTCCAAGCAGGAATATGGAAACCATGACAATTGTGATGCCGACAAGGAATAGGGAAGGCTTAAAATTCATTAGTCTCTCGTAGGTTTTTTGCAGCCGAAAGGTAAGGGAAGAGATTTGTTTGTTTGCCATGATTATCCATCCTTGTTCTTCAATAAACCCTCAGCAACTTCTTTTGCCCAATATCCAGTGTATGCATTCTCCACAAGCTCTTTTAAATATTGCTTCCATGAGGCGCCTGTAGACTGTTTCCAGGTCTCAAATTTCTTGACAATATTCAGGTAAGCCTCTTGGTGGAACTCGCAGTATTCATCCACAGCTTCTCGGTCACAGACAAGGCACTTCAAGGCTTCTTCCTCCTCGACTTAAGAGAGCAGTCAGGATTAAAACACAGGTTCCACGGTCGTCTGCCTTTGAGCCGCACAAGAATTTGAGGCCAGCCGCAGGCTTTGCAGCGGTTTCCTGTGGGTTTGACGGTTCCACGCTGGGGAAGAGGAAACGATGTGCTGCAGGCGCCCTTGAAGTAGTTGCTGCAGCCTATGAACCGTTTTCTGGTCTTCCGTGAATATATGATTGTCAGGTTGCCGGTGCCACAGTTTGGGCATTTTCCCACAATCCGCTCCTGCGTCTGCGCTTTTTGGGTGGCTTTGGTTAAGGCTTCACCAATAGGCGCCTCGTTTTCTTTGAAGTGCTCCAGCTGCGGCTTCAGCTGCTCAACAACTTCCTTGAGAACTGTCTCCCGCCTCATACAGTTGTTTTGGATTTGCTCCATTTTGGCTTCAAGCTCTTGAGTAAGCTGCGCCGAGGTCACAGTAGGAGCGTACTTGCCGAGAATCTCGATTACGTCGAAACCCAGCTCAGTCACCATGATTCGTTCGTCTCTGACGTAGCCGCGATTGTACAGAGTTTGAATGATGTCTGCCCGGGTTGCCTTTGTTCCGATTCCAAGCTCCTCCATCTTCTTCAGCAGACTGCTTGGATTGTATCTGGGCGGAGGACACGTGAACTTGTCTTCCCGAGCGACCCATCTTAGCCGAACAGTATCGCCTTCCTCGATGTGGGGCAGAAGCACCTCTTCGGCTCTGACGTAGGGAGCATAGTATTCCATCCAGCCCTGCTTCAGGATTCGACGCCCCCTCAAAAAGAAGCTGTGACCAGCCACATCTAAGCGAACCTTCAGGCTCTCCTTGAGAGCAGGCTCCCCAAAAACAGCCATGAACCTGCGGACAATAAGATCCCAAATCCGCTTCTCTGGCGCTCCCAGCGGCTTTTCAGGCAGATTTCCTGTGGGATATATGGCAGGGTGGGCAGGGTCTTCTTTGTTGCCCTCTCTGGGCTTCAACGTTTTCTCGTCCAGAAGTTTTGACGCCAATTTTGTGTATTCACGTTTTCGTTTGAGGGAGTTGAGGATTTTCTGGTACCCGATTATGGGAGGAAGCTTCTGGCTGCTTGTTCTAGGATAGGAGATAAGGGCGTCAAGATAGAGGCGCTGCGCGATGCTTAAGGTGCGTCTGGGAGTGTAGCCGAAGAGGCTGTAGGCTTCCCGCTGCAGTGTGCCCACATCGAAGGGCAGAGGAGGCATCTGATTGACCTTTCTCACTTCAACGTCCTTGACTTCTCCGGTTTTGCCTGCGCATGCTTGAACAACAGAGTCTGCTTCTGCCCGTGTTTCTATCCGTTTTCTTTCATACTCTGCCTCAACAACAGAGTTCAGGATTTCAGCCTCAGCCGTTATTTGCCAGTAGGGGGTGGGCACAAAGCTTTGTATCGTCTTCTCTCTTGCCGCCAGAAACTGGAGGGCGGGTCCCTGCACTCTTCCGGTGCTCAGGGTGGAGTATCTGCCGCTCCAGCGACGCGCAGCCAAAGTTAATGCCCGCGAAAGGTTGATTCCGTACAGCCAATCCACTTCATGTCTGGTTCTTCCGGCTTCTATGAGGGCAAAGTCGAGGCGCGGAAGAGGCTGCCTGTAAGCTTGTTCCAGTTCGCTTTTCATGAGAGTAGAAAATTTCATTCTTTTCGCCGAAGTTTCTTTGCCTCCGCATGCGTACTTCAGTATGCAGTAGCCGATTAGGCTGCCTTCAATGTCGTAGTCGCAGGCGGAAATGAACTCGTCGGCGTCATGGGACAGCTTCGTGAAGGTTTCCACCCAGTATCGAATCGTTTTTGCTTTTCTTTCTGCTAAGTGACGTGGCGTCCACTTGAAGTCGAAGACGGGGTAGTCGTTTCTGGTTCCTCTTTCGTGAACTATGGTGTAGAGGTGTCCGAGGGCGGGAACAACAATGAGTCTTCGGTCTCTGTCTGCAACAAAGTAGGGTACACCGTTTTCTGTCAGCTTCTTGGGCGTGCCTTTGCGGTCAAGTGCCTCTGCTATTCTTTTGGCGGCGTCAGGTTTTTCGGTGATTATCAGCGTGTAGTTTTTATGTGAATTTGTAACTGGGGAGGTTGCATCTGCTTTGTTCCTTATTTCGGGGGACATTGTGCTGATTTAGAATCGAGATGAGAGGATGTATTAAATCTTTCATCGTAGAATGCAAAATTGTACTCGCGGTTCTGCGCTTTGTCGCAATATATAAATAGCCTGTAACGAGTTATTTCGGTCGGTCTATAGGGGCTATGAGACTTTGCCTCAGAAAGTAATTTGTGAAAAATGCGGCTGCATTCTGTATGAAGGCACGGAACTGAAACCTCCAGATGAGATTATTCAGGCTAATGATGGCAAATGCCCAAAATGTCACAAAAAGATTTCGTTTGTGCCGAAAAAAGTTGTGGTTGAAGCTAGTGAGGAAACAGGTAGAAGACGCTGAGAAAAAGGGTCTTCAACAATAGTGTTCCTTTTGGCAGAAATATTAACTGTTTTAAGGTAGAAACTGAGAGATTAGATGGGAAGGGAGAAGCGTGACAGAGTGGGTATGCATGAAGTGTAAACATAGATGGGTTGATAACAGCAAAGAAGAGCCTAGGCAGTGCCCTGTTTGCGGAGATTGCGTTATCTATGTTCCGAAGGTCATCAAACGGAAATAGACACTTAGCCAGTACCTGATGGGGCGTCAGCAACAACCCTGAAGGCGTGTTAGATACAATTTGCAATCATTTACTTTTGGGCAGAAATTAAAAAGTTAAAATATTTCTTTGTCCAAAAAGGGTAAGATAGCGGTGGAATACCACAACAAAAATATAGGTTCATTGCTTTGATTGACGAGAGAAGGGTTCGCGGTGAATATTGGAAAGTTGTTTACTAAAGATGGCGCAGTTGAGGCGTTAACGAGTCTTGGAGGTCTCCGCTTTAGGGTATCTCATTCTTCTATACTTCACATATCTCTGCTGCTCATAATCCTTGTTATAGCCGCCACAATCAGGTTACTTCCGATGCAGTGGGGTATGCAGCTTTCAGAATTTGACCCTCACATGCATTACCGTTTAACCAGCTACATGGTTGACAACGGATTCTTCTCCTGGACAGGATGGACAGACTCCATGACCTGGTATCCTCAAGGACTCCCTGTTGCGAAGTCGCTTTATCCTGGTCTAGCGGGAACAGCCGCGGCGATGTATATGGTAGCCAATGCGCTGAATCTTGCTCCAGGTCCGATTTTCAGTGCAGGGCTTTATGATCCTTTAACCATTGACCCTGTTTTCAATTTCTGTATACTCTTTCCAGTGATTATGGCTACGTTGACCGTTTTCGTTATCTACTTGGTGGGAAGAGATATTGGCGGAAAAGAGGTGGGTCTTTTTTCAGCTTTCTTTTTGGCGCTAAGTTCAGCGTATATCAGCCGTACCTCGCTTGGCTTTTTTGACGATGAAACAGTCGGAATATTTGGTATTCTATTGTTCTTTTTCTTCTTCTTAAGGTCCCTTGACTCTGAAAGGTCGCCCAGAAGCAGCCTTGCCTATGCAGTTGCTGGAGGAGTTTCGTTGGGTTACGTATTTGCGTCGTGGGGAGCAGCCCGATATCCTCTCGGAGTCACATTGGTTTTCGTGGCTGTTATGCTCTTGATGCGACGGTATTCAACGCGTCTCTTGATTTCCTACAGTGCAACCTTTATTGTGGCGCTTTCAATGGCGGCGATGGTGCCGAAGTTAGGCGTCGACTTCTTGACAGAGCCCACAATCTTGGCAGTGGCGGGAATGTTCATGATATTGTGCATCTTCGAAATGTCTAGACGCATAACAACACAGAAAAACAAACTGATTTTTGTGATTGGTTTCTTAGCACTTATTGTGATTTTGTTCGTTGCACTTTCAAGTCTCGGATTAGTTGGGTCAATGGAAGCAAAGTTTCGAGCAACGCTATTCCCCGCTGAGGTATCAGGTACCAGCCCTGTAGACGTGCTTGTGCAGTCTGTACAAGAACACAAACAGGGCACTTGGGGATCATTCTACTATGACTTAGGCGTAGGACTAATCTTTGTGCCTGTTGGCTTGTTCTTCGCAGTGCAAAATCCAACAAACCGCAACGTTTTCCTCATAGTCTTCGGTTTAACAGCGCTCTACTTTGCGAGTACGCTTTCGAGGTTAAGTTTGCTTATGGCTCCAGCTGTAAGCATCTTGTGGGCATTAGCTTTGGTTCAATTGATTAAACCCTTTGCCACCATTCTGCGGGAGGGACCTAAAACTCCTAGACGTAAAATGCGTTTCAGACCTCGTGTGGGCAAGGAATTCAGTGCAGTCTTCATTATTCTGATGTTTCTCATGTTGTGCTTCACCTTTGTGTTTCCAAGCGCAAACTCTGACAAGGGCCATCCTAGAGTTATAGACCGTGCATGGTCGCCTACAACTATTGCCGCTTCAAGTTTGCCTTTAAGAGCCCAGGTTCCAGACTGGCTGAACACTCTTAACTGGATGAGGGTTAATGTGGATGATGATGGTGCGGTTGCCAGTTGGTGGGACTACGGCTACTGGATTACAATAGTCGGCAACAAAACAACTCTTGTAGATAACGGCACAGTGAATGCTACACAGATAGCTTTGATTGGAGAAATGTTAACGACAAACGAAACCCGAGCCATGGAAATCATAGAAGACTTCAATTCACGCGGAGACAAGAATATAACGCATGTTCTGACTTTCGTAACCTTTGCGACAGAAGACGCAAAGACATTTACTGACGCAGGATACGGTGACGAAGGCAAATGGAGATGGATGGCAAAGATTCCTGGAATAAACGACACTTTGCTAGGAAACTACACACTTGGACAGGATTGGATAGGAGACACGAACGAAAACGGACAAGCAGACGCAGATGAGCTGATACCGAACGCGCTGGGAAACCAGACACTCCTGTACAAGATGATGCACTACGCACTCGACACGCTTACCACTGGCAGTTCAGACATTGTATTAGAACACTTTGAGCCAGCATACTTCTCACAAGAGTATGGAAATCTACAATGGATTCCCATGTCAAGTAGCAGGTACTTCATACCGATAGTATGCGTATACAAGGTCCTCTATGACTAGCAGCTGCAGCAGAAATCAGGAAATGTAGGTCATTCTTTCTTCTTCTACCTTTCGTATCTTCTGCATGTACTTAACTCGCCGTTTCTCAATGTCCTGCATTCTACCCAGTATCTCTTTAGACCGTTCTATCTCTTTATCCAGCCCTTTCAAGTCAACTTCAACATTTAGGATTCTCTGCAGAACCTCGACAACAGTCTTCGCCGTCTTTGGGTCAGGGAAATAGCCGCGGGTCTCACCTAAGAGACAAAGGGCATCGAGCTTCCTGAACTTGGCTAACCCTAGAAGCAAACCGGCAGTGCCAACAATGGGAGTTCCTACTTCACTGGATATTGCCTTAGCCTTCAAAGCCGTCTCAAAGAGAACATGATTGGTGGACACCGCAACAACCTTCGGCGTTTCTTCAGCCTCGTTTCTGTATCCGCCAAGAGTTATGACCATTTTCACGTTCTTCTTTTCAGCAAAGTCAAGTATGCTGTTGGCTACCTCAAACTGCCCCTCAATTGTCTGGGCTTGACTGTCGCCAGTCAAAAAAATGTAGTCGTTTTCTCCAGTCTCGTTTTTCCAGAAATAGAATTCGCCGCGGAGAAGCCTAGCACTTCCCTTTTTGTTGACCACAACATGGTACGGAAAGTGGGGAGAATACAAAGTTGCCAGCTTATGCGCTTTCAACTGTTTTATAAGATATTTGGTGGCGATGCTTCCTACCATGCCTAATCCAGGAAAACCTTCTACCAGAATAGGATTCTTCAACTCAACATTAACTCGTTCATTAATTACTGTGGTTCTCATTTGGCGTTACCTCTCATTGCCCGCCTATATTTTGCGTACTTGTCATCAGGCGAGAACTTAGCTGGATGCGGAATACGCAGATCGCCTCCACATATAGGACAACTGTCATGCTTCAACGTATACGCCCCACATTTTACACATTTTCGAAGCAGCCAAACCATAATTCTCACCCACTTAAACCATTCGCCAAATACTATTTCGGGACTTTACCACTATTTGTGCGAACACACCTATTTACGTTTCCAATCAAAATATGGAAGCGCCATTATATTAGGAGACTAATAACAGCTGATTGTTGAAAACAGTCTTTTTCAGGATAAAAAACTAAACGGTCAAGATTATATTATCTAATACAAAGAAAATCCCGAATCAGTTAGA